>JAKSVD010000081.1 GCA_024408305.1 Bacilli bacterium
TTGTTTCGCCCTCTTTTAAATCTGCTAATGCGACCTTTAAAGTCAGAGAACTGTGTGATTCATTCTCGTAGGCAAATATCTTGTGATCGGCTTTGATCTTAAGGATGTTCTTAAAGGATGTTATATCATTTACCTCAGGGACAATGTTTCTTCTAGATTGTTCTGCTGCGCCTTTAACGATTTTTTCCGCTCTTTCCTTCTTTTTAGCCTTATCCTTGTCAGTTGGAAGGGAAATGATGGTTCTCTTTGAAATGAACGGCGCAAAGGTTCTAACACCAAGTTCTGTGCCTTTCATATAAACGAGTTCATCATGTCCGCCTTTTAGGAGGGCGAAAGCCAATGTGAGATTGCTTTTTAGCTCTACATCATCTTCTAAAACTTCGATTACATCGATAGATAATGGGTTTAGGGATGAGATTTCGCATCTATACGTATCTCCTGCGTAGACCACATCAATTTGGTCTCCGACACGTTTCCTCATAACGTTTAAAAGGTGATGAAGATCTCCATCACCTAGTATTGCTTTATTGTTTTTGATTTCACCAAAGAATCTCATTAGTGAGTGAATTCTCCCTTGGAATCCTTAAGACTATCGTTTAAGAAATATCTGATGCTAAGGATTGCGTGTCCTAAGAACACGACGATGAATGGGATTACGTATGCTAGAGGGTTCATATGTAGGGTGAATCCTCCATTGTCTGGCATGAACATAAAGAGCGCGGTGCCAAGTCCTCCGACCACTGCTAAGGTGATTAGGATCTTGATAATCGCGTTTTTGACGAATCCAAGATAGAAATCGGCTACGCCGGCCCAGCCAAGGAAGAGCTGGAACATGCATGTCATGAGCTTGGATTTGCTCTTATATAGCGGTTCTCCGGTAACTGGATCGAGGAACTGCGTCATGTCTTTTGTTTTATAGTTGCTGTCGATTGGGTTTGGTTCACCACAGAATGGACAGATATCGTTGTAATAACGTGTGATGTCACGATGACATGCTTTACATTTTGCCATGATGATTCCTCCCTTATTTTTAATGTATCAAACTTGAACGAATTAATCTAGCTTAAGGCTATTTCTTTTTCTTGCCGCCCATCTCTTCTCTTAACTGCTCTAATAACTGCTTCTGAGACCTTGAGAGTTTCTCAGGAGTCTTAAGCTTCATATGGAGATATTGGTCTCCAGGATTGCCGTTTCTAAGGTTTTTGACGCCTTTTCCTCTTAATTTGAGGACGGCATCAGGCTGTGTTCCAGCTGGAATGTCCACTGCAACCTTACCGTAAACGGTATCTACCTCGATTTCAGCGCCTAATGCTGCATCAACGAAGCTTAATGGTACCTCGATATGGATATCGTCTCCCTCACGTTTGAAACTTGAATGAGCCTTGACCTGAACCTCGACATATAAATCTCCGTTTTCTCCGCCGTTGATTCCCCTATCGCCTTTTCCTGCGATTCTGATCTGTTGACCGTTTGAGATGCCGGCTGGGATTGAAACTTCGATGTCTTTCTTGATTCTCTTGTATCCTGAACCACCGCATTCATGGCATGTCTTGGTGACTTTTTTACCAGTTCCGTGACAGGATGGACAGGTTCCCTGAGATTCCATTGTGCCGAAGATTGTCTGCTGTCTTGTTCTAACAGTACCTGTTCCTCGACAATTTGGACAGGTTGAAACGTCGCTTGGAGATTCTGCACCGGATCCATGGCAATGTGGACATTGCTCATCGTATGAAAGAGGGATTGTAATCTTTCTTCCGTTGATTGAATCCATGAAGTCGATTTTGATGCGATACAAAGTATCTTCGCCTTTTCTTGGACCGCTTGAAGCTCTTCCTGAGCGTCTTCCGCCTCCAAAGAAACTTGAGAAGATGTCGCCTAAGTCCTCAGCGTTGAAGCCCGCTCCTCCGAAACCTCCTGCGCCGTATGGGTTGCCCCCTGCGCCTTGTTCGAATGCAGCGTGGCCGAATTGGTCGTATTGCTGACGCTTCTGATCGTCTTTCAAGACGTCATATGCTTCCTGGATTTCTTCGAATTTCTTCGGTGCATCAGGATCTTTGTTGATATCAGGGTGGTATTGCTTGGCTAGTTTTCTATAGGCTGATTTGATTTCATCGGCTGTTGCGCCTTTGCTTAAGCCTAAGATTTCATAGTAATCTCTTTTGCTTGCCATAGTTACTCCTTCCTTTAGATACGTCAAATGAGGCTAGGTGTTCTAGCCCCACTTGAGTGATGTTGTTTTTGCTTATTAGTTCTTGTCTGTGAAGTCTGCATCGACGACATCATCGTTTCTTGAAGATGATGATGTTGAGCCCTGGTTAGGTGTTGGTCCGCCCTGAGCGCCCTGGTACTGTGATGCTGCAGCTGCTGCGTCTTCGAGTCTTCCAACGATTTCTCTTAATTTTTCGATGTTGTCTGACTTTAATGCGCCGTCTGCTTCGTCTCTTAACTGTTCGAGCTGTGTCTTCTGTTCTGGAGAGATCTTATCGCCTTCTTCAGTTAATGTTCTATTGATCTGGTCGATATATGACTGAGCCTTATTCTTGACTTCGATATCGCCTTTTCTCTTTTCATCGGCTGCCTTGTTTTCTTCTGCTTCTCTGACCATTCTATCGATGTCTTCTTTAGAAAGTCCGTTTGAACCAGTGATTGTGATGTCGGCTGTCTTCTGTGTCTTTAAGTCCTTTGCAGAGACCTTAACGATACCGTTGACGTCGATGTTGAAGGTGACTTCGATCTGTGGTTCGCCACGTCTTGCTGGTTCGATGCCGCCTAACTGGAAGTGACCTAAGAGCTTGTTATCGTGTGCCATTGGTCTTTCGCCCTGGTAAACCATGATGTCGACTGCTGGCTGGTTGTCTGCTGCTGTTGAGAAGACCTGTGATTTTGTGGTTGGGATTGTTGTGTTACGTGTGATGAGAGGTGTCATGACTCCGCCTAAGGTTTCGATACCTAAGGTTAATGGAGTGACATCGAGAAGGACAACGTCCTTAACGTCTCCTGAGAGAACACCACCCTGGATTGCAGCACCCATTGAGACTGCTTCGTCTGGGTTGATTGAGAGGTTGAGTTCTTTGCCTGTGATCTTCTTGACGAATTCCTGGACTGCTGGCATACGGATTGAGCCGCCGATCATGAGGATCTGGCCGATGTCTGAGTATGATAATCCAGCGTCTCTCATTGCGTTTTCCATTGGGGTTCTGCATCTCTCTAAGAGGTTTCTTGTGAGATCCTGGAATTTAGCTCTTGTTAATGTGCCTTCCCATGAGATAGGACCATTTGCGCCCATGCCGATGAATGGAAGGGAGATTGTTGTTTCAAGTGATGATGAGAGCTCGATCTTTGCCTTTTCTGCTGAATCGATGAATCTCTGCTGAGCCATCTTGTCTGTGAGGTTGGCGCCTGTTTCGATCTGAATCTGTGCTTTGATCCATTCTGCAACTGCCTTATCCCAGTCGTCACCACCGAGGTTGGTGTCGCCGTTTGTTGATAAGACTTCGAATGTGCCATCTCCGATGTCGAGGATGGAAACGTCGAATGTACCACCGCCTAAGTCAAAGACTAAGACCTTTTCTGATTTGTCTGTTTCTAAGCCGTAAGCTAAGCATGATGCTGTTGGTTCGTTGATGATACGGACAACGTCTAATCCTGCGATTGTGCCAGCATCCTTAGTTGCCTGACGCTGTGCGTCGTTGAAGTATGCAGGAACTGTGATGACCGCCTTCTTGACAGGCTGGCCTAATGACTTTTCTGCATAGCTCTTCATGTATGCTAAGACTTTTGATGAGATTTCTTGAGGTGTGAAATCCTTGTTTGTGCAGCCGATGTGGAACTTTTCGTTTGTGCCGATTGCACGCTTTGCGGATTTGACTGTGTCTGGGTTTGTGATCATCTGACGCTTTGCTGCGTTACCGACGATCTCTTCGCCTGAAGCTTTGAATGCGACGACTGATGGGCATGTGTTTGTGCCCTCTGGATTAGGGATGACTTTGACCTTTCCGTCTGCCTGCATGTAAGAGATGACTGAGTTTGTTGTACCTAAGTCGATACCAACGATGATTTCTTTTGCCATAATGTTTATTCTCCTTTACTAGGCTTCATTAGCCTCGTTTTTATCTGTAGCAGATTCTTCTGCTGGTTTAGCTTTGTGTTTTCCGACCACGACCATTGCTGGTTTTACGAGTCTATCGTGGAGCTTATAGCCCTTTGACATGACCTTGGTGATCTTATGCTCTGGTTCTTCGTCTGGGATTTCCTCGACGTCGAGTGCCTGCATTCTTGTTGGATCGAATTCCTCTCCAACTGTTGGTTCAATCTCGGTGACGCCTTCGCTTGCTAGGGCCTGCTGAATCTGGTTGTAGATGAATTGGAATCCCATCTGATAGTTCTTTGCTTCCTGTGAATTTGGAGTTGCCTTAAGGGCGAAATAGAAGCTATCTAATGCTGGGAGAAGGTTATCGATGAAGCCTTCTGCTCTATATCTAAGAGCGTTTCTGTGGTCTTCTTCGAGCGACTTTCTTAAGTTCTGAGTGTCAGCGTATGCCTGATAGTAGGCATTTTTGTATTTATCCACTTCCTCAGTGAGCTTTTTCTTTTCATCGAGCATCTTAGCGTAGTCTTCTTTGAGGATGTGGACGTACTTGTCTTCTTCCTCTTTAGGAGCCTCTACTTTTTCTTCTTGCTGCTGCTCGTTGTTTTCTTGGTTGTTTTTCTTTTTGTCGAACACGATTTATCTCCTTTCTCTTCCTGGGAGAAGTATGCTTGTAATTCGTCTGCGAAGTATTTCATTGTCGAGACGACTTTGTCGTAATCCATTCTTGTTGGACCAAGGATTGTGAGGATCGCATTTGGAATGCCAGGAACTGAAACCTGGGTTGAGACGAGAGCGAGATTGTTTGTCGCTTCGTTTTCCTTCATGCCGATCTGGAGAGCAACGCCTCCTGGTACTGCATAGTTTGTCGCTTGCAATATTTCCTTGATTTTGTCCTGATCGTCGAGGAATGAGAGCAATGCTCTAAGCTTCTCGGCGTCATTTGCGAATTCTGGCTGGTTATATAATGATTCTTTGCCGTAGAGTGACATTCTTTCGCTTGCGAATTTTGCGAAGACAGCGAGGATTGCCTGGTAGATTAATTCCTGACCCATCATGTAATCGTTGAGGGCTGGTTTCATCGCTTCCATCTTAGCAACAATCTCTGAGAGGGTTGTTCCGCAGAGTCTGTCGTTCAAGAGCTTGACGGTCTTGACGACATCTGACATCTTAGCGTTCTTCTCGATGAGGAATGTCTTTGATTCGACGTATCCTCTATCGGTTACGAACACCGCGGTGACTGTGTTCTCTGAGATTGGGATGATCTGGATTGAGACGAGCTTTTCTTCGTCTGCTTCCTGACCGATGACCGCGGAGGCAAGGTTTGTCATGTCTGAGAGAATCTCGCATGATTCTTTTAGGACTTCTTCAATCGATTTGGATTTCTTGGAGAGCAATGTCTGAAGAGCGTTTTTAGCTTTCTCATCGACTCCGCCCGATCTTAAGTGCTCGACGTAGTACTGATAGCCTTTTTCAGATGGGACACGTCCTGAGGAGGTATGAGTCTTCTCAAGGAGTCCATCTTTCTCAAGTGCGTTCATCTCGTTTCTGATTGTCGCGGATGAGACGTCGAGTGAGTAGGCTTCCATCAGCGTCTTGCTGCCGACTGGCTCGGCTGTCTTAATGAAGTATTCGACAATAAGTTTTAGGATTCCATCACGTCTTGTCATACATCCTCCTTTTTAGCAGTCTTATCGCTGTTGTGCTAACGCTATTATAGTGAAGTGTTTAGCACTGTCAAGGGGTTGAGTGCTAAAATTCGCAACAATTTTTCCACCTTTTATTTATAAAGATATATTTATTAATGTTTGCAATTCTATATAATAAGCGAGTAATGAGGGAAGATTATGGGCGCTAAGGCAATCTATAAGAAGATGTTTAATTCTAGGATCGAGCCTAGATTTACTGTCAAATATATGGATTACAAGTTCTTTGGCGACCTTAAAAGAACTCCTCTTATCATCAAGAATAAGTTTGGTGATGATATCCAATGTTATTTCTATTTCCATGAGGATTATAAGATTAGAAGAGATCTAATTATTTTCTCCCATGGATATGGAGGTGGGCATTCCGCTTATCTAAAAGAAATATATAGCCTTGCTAAAGCGGGCAACCTTGTTTTGGCCTACGATCAGGCCGGCGCAATCGAATCCGGTGGCACTCTTAGAGGCTTTACTTCGATGCTTTCCGATTTAGAAGATATCATCAATTACCTAAGAAAAGACGAAGATTATTATGGTCATAGAATCAAGCTTGTTGGCCATTCTATGGGTGGATTTGCCTCCCTTGCCGTCTTGAACATCTTTGATGATATCCAAAAAGTGGTCGCTTTAGCCCCTGCTCCATCTTTTAAGAAACAGGTTCGCGCTTTAACTAAAATCCCATTCGCCCCATCTATATTCCTTTCATACGAGAAGAAATCCATGGGCAAATACGCTACGATGACCGCGCTAGATGGAATGAATAAGGCAAAACACACGAGAATCTTGCTTGTCCAATCTCTTGATGATCCAACTGTCCCATATAAGATTTCTACGAAATATCTAAGTGAGAACACTTTGAACCCTAATCTTTCTATTGAAACCGTTAACGGAGTCTATCACCAGACCTGCTTCACCAAGGAAGCATCTCAGAACCTCACCAATTATTTCAAGAGCCTTAAGGGCAAAAGCGAAGAAGAGATCATCGCCTATAGGGATTCTGTTGATTGGTCAAAGCTATATCAGGTTGATGAGGAGACAATGAAAAAGATCACCGACTTCCTCGATAGACGTTAATCCATCAAGTCGACGGTGACCTTATCTAAT
>JAKSVD010000082.1 GCA_024408305.1 Bacilli bacterium
CACTTAGAGAACTAGCTTTAGAAGCTTCAAAAACTAATAAGTTAAATGTGTATTTATCAATAGGAGAAAACGATTTTATTATCGAGCCTTCTAGAGAATTAGATAAGTTTTTTATTGATAATAACGTTACGAGCATATGCATCATCCATCTTCTTTGCTTCTGCTGGGTATTTTGTTGCCCAGATAGCAGCCTTGACGCAGTAGTCTCTATAAGCCTTAGCACCACGTGCAGCGAATGTGTCCTTGAAGATCTGATAGACTTCCTCTGGCATAGAGAATTCTTCTCCATCATAGCCGTAGTTAGCCTTAGCCTTAGCGCCCATTTCTTTTCCAAGTGGGGAGCCGTGGCACTTATTTGAGCACTCTAAATCGGTTCCGTAGCCGATATGTGTGTGCATGATGATAACGGTTGGCTTTTCTTCTGATTTCTTTGCTTCGGTGAATGCTGCATCGAGTGCATCGATATCTTCGCCGTTTGGAACATCGATAACGTTCCAGTGGCATGATTCAAATCTCATTGCAACATCATCATTCATGGAGTTTGATGTTGGTCCGTCAAGTGTTGAGACGTTTTCATCGTAAACGAGAATGAGTCTTGATAATTTCTGGAGTCCAGCGAAGGAGATGGCTTCCTGTGAGATACCCTCTTCTAAACATCCGTCACCGCAAACGCAGTATGTGTAGTGATTTGTGACTTCTGCACCTTCTGGATATGAAGCTCTTAATGCTTCTTCTGCCATTGCCATACCAACAGCCTGTGGGATGCCCTGTCCTAAAGGACCGGCTGATGCATCGATTCCATCTGTCCAGCCATATTCTGGGTGGCCTGGTGTCTTTGAACCTAACTGACGGAACTGCTTGAGATCATCCATTGAAACATTGTAGCCTGTGACATGGAGCATTGCGTAAAGTAATGCGCATGTGTGGCCGCTGGAGAGGACGAATCTGTCTCTGTTTCTCCAATTTGAATGTGCAGGATCAGCAACGATATGGTTCTTGTAAAGGACATACATCATTGGAGTGATGTCAAGAGCCATGCCTGGGTGACCTGAGTTTGCCTTATTGATTTCATCGATCAATAAGCTTCTGATGCTTGCAACAGCAAGCTTGTCGAGATTTGTTGCCATTTTAATTACCTTTCTATATTAAATTTTTAAGCAGCAAGTTTTTATTCTGCCTTTAAGCAGATACCAACAGCGTCGAGTGCTTCCTCTGATACGTTGCCTGGGGCTTTGGACATTGGGTCCACGGCCATAAGGTTCTTTGGGAAGGCCATGACATCGCGGTTATTGTCTGTTCCGCAGAGAAGCATGGTTTATCTCTCAAGTCCTAAAGCGAATCCTCCATGAGGTGGAACGCCATACTTGAAGGCATCGATGAACCAGCCGAACTTACGTGCGACTTCTTCATCTGATAAGCCGAGGAGCTTGAAGATCTTCCACTGGGTGTCGTGGTCATAGATACGGAGTGTGCCACCGCCGGCTTCATAGCCGTTGATGACGATGTCGTATGCATATGCCAAGACTTCTTCTGGCTTTGTATCTAAGAGAGGTAAATCCTCGTCTCTTGGTCTGGTGAATGGGTGATGCTCTGCTGAATAGAGATCAGTTCCTTCGATTGGATCGAACATTGGGAAGTTGACGATCCAAAGTAAATCATATGTTCCTGGGATGATATATCCGAGTTCACGAGCGAATTTTGTACGTAATGCGCCGAGTCCGAAATCGATCCAGCGTCTGTTATTCGATGCGCCGAATAAGACTAAATCATCTTCGTTTAATCCGAGTTCCTTGATTAAGTCAGCCTGGACATCTTCTCCTAAGAACTTGGTGAATGAACCAGCGAGTGCGCCGTTTTCAACCTTGAGGTTCATCAAAGGCTTGATATGGAATTTGTTAGCCTCGATCTGGAGTTCATCCATCTTCTTACGGCTTGTTGCCTTGCCTCTTCCTGGAATGACGATACATTTGATATATCCATACTGCTGGAAGTTCTCGAATGATGAACGCTTCATGATTGAGGTGATGTCATGTAGTTCAAGTCCAAATCTGGTGTCTGGCTTATCTGAGCCGAATCTATCCATTGCTTCCCAGAAATCCATACGTCTAAGTGGTAACTGGATATCGTAATTGACGATTTCCTTGAAATATTTCTGGAGCATTCCTTCACACAATGTGAGGACATCATCCTGTGAGAGGAATGAAGTCTCAACGTCGATCTGGGTGAATTCTGGCTGTCTATCTGCTCTAAGGTCTTCGTCTCT
Organism: Bacilli bacterium; assembly: GCA_024408305.1. Classification (GTDB taxonomy): domain Bacteria; phylum Bacillota_I; class Bacilli_A; order RFN20; family CAG-826; genus UBA4951. The sequence continues at coordinate 2,264 of JAKSVD010000082.1, forward strand.
GAAGCACTTAGCAATCTGATAATAACGTTCAACGCCACCGATCATCAAAAGCTGCTTGAAGAGCTGAGGTGACTGAGGAAGAGCGTAGAAGCTTCCATGGTGAAGTCTTGCAGGGACGATATAATCACGTGCGCCTTCAGGTGTTGCGAGGTTGAGGATTGGGGTCTCAACTTCGAGGAATCTATTCTGGTCTAAATATTCGTGTGTCAACTGGACGATCTTAGCTCTTACTCTAAGGTTATTGAGCATGCAAGGACGTCTTAAGTCCAAATATCTATACTGGAGTCGTGTATCCTCTAAAGCATCGGTCTTATCGGCGATGATGAATGGGGTTGTCTCAGCCTTATTGATGACTTCGAGCGTTTCGACGATGACTTCGACTTCTCCTGTTGGGATCTTGTAGTTAGGGACATCTTTTTTAGCGACTGTGCCCGTGACTCTAATAACGTATTCGTTTCTGACATCAGGCACCTTTGTTGGATCTAAGACCGTGCACTGGATGTTGCCGGTGTTATCTCTTAATTCAATGAATAAGAGAGCGCCTAAATTTCTTCTATTTGAAACCCAGCCAACGAGTTCGACCTTCTCGCCGACATCGCTTAATCTAAGTTCTCCGTTATATTTGTTTCTAAGCATATTAGTTTTTCTCCTCAGAGCAGCAACATTTGCCGCCGCATTCGCATTCTCCGCCTTCGCAATCGCAGTCTCCATCGCATGAGCATCCGCAACCGCAACCTGATGATGGGTTGAGTTCCTCGTTAAGGACATCCTCTAAATCATCAAGAGCAACAGTCTTCTGGACCTGGGTTTCGAGGTTCTTCATCTGGACGACTCCGGAATTGAGTTCCTCTTCTCCTAAGATAAGAGCGATCTTGCAGCCTCTTTTCTCGGCTTTCTTGAACATCGCACCCATCTTCATGTTTGCCATTGGGGTTTCTGCGCTATAGCCAAGGCTTCTCACATTCATCGTCAAGGTGAATGCGTCATCGAGCATATCCTGGCCAATTGGCATGACGTAGACGTCTGTTGTTTCCTTAACATCATCGAGTAAGTGATTATCCTGCATGAGGGAAACGACTCTTTCTACGCCCATTGCGTATCCAACGCCTGGGAGGTCTGGTCCTCCAAGAAGCTTGACTAAGCCTCCGTAGTGACCACCGCCGCAAACTGCTCCGTAATCCTTTCCTTCTTCTGAGAGGATGTGGATTTCGAAGACCATCTCCGAATAATAATCAAGTCCTCTTACGAGTCCGTCATCGACTTCGTATTCAATTCCGAAATCATTGATGATTGAGAGGGTTTCGTAGAATCTCTTTTCACTTGCCTCTGATAGGTAATCCTTCATGCTTGGAGCGCCTTTTGCAATCTCCTGGTCTGCTGGGACCTTGCAATCGAGGATTCTAAGAGGGTTGAGCTCTAATCTTTCTTTGCAATCTGGACACATTTCATCGATTCTTGATGAGAAGTATTCAACGAGTGCTTTCTTGTAATTGTTTCTTGATTCCGCATCACCGATTGAATTGATCTTAAGCTTGACGTTCTTAAAGCCAAGGACGCTTAATGAGTGGATTGCCATGATGACAATCTCTGCATCTGCTCTAGCTGAATCAAGTCCGATTTCCTCAACTCCGAATTGGTGGAACTGACGATATCTTCCAAGCTGTGGTCTTTCGTAGCGGAATGCTGGACCGTGATAATACATCTTGAGAGGTAAATCCTCTGTTGCATACCACTTGTTGCTGACGATTGATCTAACGATGCCAGCGGTGAATTCAGGTCTCATCGTAACTGAACGTGAGCCTTTATCCTCAAATGTATACATCTCCTTACGGACAACGTCTGATGATTCTCCGGTTCCGTGGGTGAATACTTCTGTGTGCTCTAAGACCGGGGTTTCGATTTCCTTGAAGCCATAGAGTTCGACTGTCGACCTTAGGAATGAGGATACATATCTATGGTATAAGGCTTCATCCTTGTAGATGTCTTTTGTGCCTTTTACTGGTGCTATTGCCATTGTTTACTCCTTCCGTTTAATGAATGACTCTCTCGCAGCGGTACACGCCCTTAATGCCCTTTAAGGCAGAGAATGTATCTTCTAGCGTTCTTGAGTCGCTGATATAGATTTTGATTGAGATAAGAACGTCTCTGGTGTTCTTGATGAGTTTTGCTCTTAAATCCGCGCAGTTGACGCCTCTAGCCGAGAGGACTGCGAGCACATCGGCGAGCATACCGACATGGTCTTCTGCCTGAACCTGGACATCAACTGGATAAACCGATGCGCCCAGGTTATCTTTCCAATGGACATCATGGAGCAATCTTCCGCCTGCGTCTGCGATATTTGGGCAGTCGCAGCGATGGATGGCAACTCCTTTTCCTTTAGAAATGTATCCAACGATCTCATCTCCTGGGACCGGTGTGCAGCATTTTGCAAGCGAGATTGCGATTCTTCCCGCATTCTCGATGTAGACAGGATATTTATCGTCGTTTCTTGAATCGTGCTTAGAAAGCTTGAGCGATCTCGTCTTCTTTCTAGCTCCCAAGAAATCGATAATGAGGTTTGCCTGAATGCTCTTATTGCCTATTGCGGCAAAGAATTCGTCTATCGATTCAACGTGGTAGTTCTCATAGATCCTAGCCTGGTTTGCTTCAATGAGATTATTCATCTCTCCTTCGCCCTTATCGTTGGACTTGAAGAGTTCGAGGAGCATTTCCTTTCCTCTTTGGATATTATCGTCTTTCATCATCTCAGCACGCTTCTTCATGATTGCGCGCTTGATGTGTGACTTAGCCGACTTGGTCTTGGCGATCTCTAACCAGGAATCATTTGGACCACTGGTTGTTTTGCTTGTTCTGATTTCGCAGACGTCTCCGGTATGAAGTTCCGTGTTCAATGGAACAAAGTTGCCGTTGACCTTGCCTCCTACCGCGCTATCGCCGACTTTTGTGTGGATGCGATATGCGAAGTCGAGGATCGTTGCCCCAGTTGGAAGATCGATGACCTTTCCTTTTGGAGTAAATACGTAGACGTTAGCGTTGAAGATATCATTTGATAAAGCGGCCATGTATTCTTTGGCATCGCCATCCTGACTTCCTGACATCGAGACGAAATCTCGGAACCAATGAAGTGAATTTTCGATATCCTTCTGCTCTTCTTTTGGGTTATATGAGCCTTCTTTGTATTTCCAGTGTGCCGCAACGCCTGATTCGGCGATTTCATCCATCTTTTCGGTTCTAATCTGGATTTCGTAGATGTTACCGTCTCCAGAAATGATGGATGTGTGGAGAGACTGATACATGTTTGGCTTAGGGACTGCGATATAATCCTTGAATCTTCCAGGGATTGGCTTGTACATGGCGTGAACCATACCAAGGATTTCATAGCAGTTGATATCGGTATCGGTGATGACACGAATCGCAAGGACGTCGTATAAGTTCTCGAATTCGTAGGACTTAAGATACATTTTCCTATAGATAGAATGGATCGATTTGACACGGGATTCCATTCTGAAGGGAATATGCTGTTCGTAGATTGCATCTGCGATTCTCTTTTTTAGTGCGTTAAGGGATTCCGCTCTATTTTCGGTGTTCTCATCGAGCAATTTCACGATATGGGCGTATGCATCAGGTTCGACGCGCTTCAAGCATAAGTCTTCCATCTCGGACTGCATCTTGTATAAACCTAAGCGGTGAGCGATAGGCGTGAATACCTCAAGGGTTTCTTTTGATAATGCATATTGTCTTTCCGGTTTTAGGGAATTAAGAGTTCTTAGGTTGTGCAATCTATCGGCAAGTTTAACGATGATGACACGAACGTCTTTAGCCATGCCGAGGAAGATCTTTCTATGGTCTTCTGCCTCGAATTCCTCCTGGTCGTATCTAGAGAGTTTCATTCTCTGGATTTTCGTTAAAGCATCAACGATGCCAGCGACATCTTCGCCAAACTGCGACTGGATATCTTCGATTGTTAAATCGGTATCCTCAACTGTATCGTGGAGCAAAGCCGCGCAGATGGTTGTTGGACCGGAATTTAGCTGAGCGGTGATATAGGCCACTTCAATTGGATGAACGATATATGGCTCGCCTGATTTTCTAAATACTCCAGCGTGTTTCTTTTCTGCTAAGAGGTAAGCTTCCTCAATCAACTTTCTATCCGCTTCGTTTGTGATGTATGGATAATAAAGAACCTTCAAATCATCGAAGGTGTGGATTGGGTAGCCCCCATTAGGAATGAGGGTTTGTTCGAGTTTTGCTATAGCCTCTTCTTTTTCCATGGCAAATATTATGCTCCATTGTCTAATATAAGACAATATATAAGGGTTAACTCAAAAGAAAAACGGACAAGGTTTTAGGCCTTATCCGCATATAATGTCAAAGTCTTTTTGCCACGGAATTCGTCAATGCTAAAGGTAATTGAGAGGTCCGCTTTATTCTCTAATTTGAAGGTGTCTTCCGATATTGAGAATGATAGCAATTTGATATCCTTCCCAAGCCAAGTGAGCATGAATTTGCCGTCTTTTATGTATGTAAATGTCGATGGATCCTGGTTTTTGAGAATGAAGTTAGGTTCAGGCCAATCCACTCCGAAAGCTCCAAAAGACTCAATGATCTTGAAAGTCTGGA
>JAKSVD010000083.1 GCA_024408305.1 Bacilli bacterium
ATCTTGAGAAACAATGTTTTAACGGACAATAGATTCGTTAATTTCATGTTCCTTGCGGCTCCGCCAATGAAGGGTTTGCCTCTTCTAAACCTAGATCATGGTTGGGCGGCTTATTTCTCCCATTTAATATTTGTTGGAGCCGTGCTAATTGCGTTTGTTCACTCTCCATTTATCATTATGGAATACGGCGCCAAGAAAAAAGAGAAAACAAACTTGGAAACAAATTAACAGCAATTTGGCTAGAACTTGAAAGTCTAGCCTTTTTCTTTTACATATATTTATATTGTAAAAAGAAGCCTAACCTTATATATTTACATAGGAAATTATGCCTATCTTAGAGAACACAAAAAACGCAGTTAATAAATTAAACAACAAACAGAAGGCCAAGCTTTTGTATGGTAATGGAGAATGGGAGACCAATCCAATTAGCGGAACAACCATCGGATCTGTTGTCATGCACGATGGACCTTGTGGTTTGAGAATCCCTACCAAAGGCGGCATGCCACAGCCTGGGTCTTTAGTGCAAGATGCAGAGCCTTCCACTTGTTATCCAGCACCATGTTTAATAGCGTGTTCTTGGAACGTAAAGGCCATTGAGAGAATGGCTTCGTCTTATGCGTATGAAGCTCGTCTTCAGGGTACTGATGTCGTTTTGTGTCCAGGTATTAATATTAAAAGAAATCCTTTATGTGGCAGAAATTTTGAATATTTCTCTGAAGATCCCGTCCTTTCTGGAAAACTTGGAGCCGCTTATATAAACGGGCTTCAAAACGGAGGAGTTGGAGCGACCATAAAGCATTTTGCCGTAAATAACCAAGAGTTTTGCAGGAATATTTGTTCATCCGAAGTCGATTTGCGTGCACTTAACGAAATTTATCTAAAAGGTTTTGAGATTGCTATTAAAGAATCTGATCCTTGGGCTGTTATGTGCTCTTATAATCCCGTTAACGGAATAGCAGCGTCTGACAATATCTATTTAACAAAAACTACCTTGCGCGAAAGATGGGGGTATGACGGCGTACTTATGAGCGATTGGGGAGCAACCTACAATGTAGTCTCCTCTCATGAAAATGGCTTGGATCTTCAAATGCCTTGTTCCGACAACCATTCTAGACGTATTTCCAGAGCCGTTAAAAAGAATAGACTCTCCCAGCAAGCTTTAGACGATTCGTCTCTTAGAGTTGCTAACATGTATTTTAAGACGTTGTCGAAACCGGAATTACTTCAGTTCGATTGCCATGAAGAAGCAAGATTGATGGCCGAAGAATCTATTGTTCTTGTCAAAAATGATAAGCTAACTAAAACTGGATATAAATGCGCATTGCCTTTGTCGTCTTATAAAGACGCATGTGTAATTGGCGCGCTTGCAAAATATCCTCGTTATCAAGGCGATGGCTCTTCAAAAGTTACTGTATCTCCTGAAAATCTAAGATCTTTTGTTGATGTTATAAACGAAGGAAAAGATTCAGATCAAACCGTCCCATATTGCCAGGGATATTCATATTCATTTGAGAATGACTGCGAATATTTCGGCATTTCCAAAAAAGCTTTATTGAAACACTTCAATGATGACGAGAAGAAAGCACACGAATATGTTGATCAGAAATTCTTGAATGAGGCAGTAAATCTTGCCTCAACTCATGAAACAATAGTTGTTTTCCTGGGTATTCCGCCTAGAGAAGAGTCTGAAGGGTTTGATAGATCGCATATGATCTTAAGCAAGCAACAACTTGAATTGTTCAAGTCCATTGCATCTATCAAAAAATCGAATCCAAAAAAGAAAATTGTCACTGTTATTTCCTCAGGTAGCCCAATTGAATTAGAGTTTGCTCTTATCTCTGATGCGATATTGCGACAGTATTTACCTGGTGAATCCGGCGCTGAAGCACTTAATAATATTATTTTAGGAAACGTTAATCCTTCTGGAAAATTGGCAGAATCTTGGCCTTTACGTGGAATGGATGTTCCTAGTTATGACTCGTTCGGAAAATACCGTCATAAGGCGATGTATAAGGAGAGCATTTTCGTTGGATATCGTTATTATTTATCCTCAGGTAGAGATGTCTTATTCCCATTTGGATATGGTTTGAGCTACACAAACTTCGATTATTCTGATTTGCAAATATTAACAAACGAAATCAGTAACGAGTCTGAGATTATTGTCTCGCTTTGTGTTAAAAATACTGGAAAATTCGATGGATCTGAGATTGTTCAGATTTATTCTTCCTATATTGAAGATAACAAGTTTGCAAGCCCAGAGAATACCGTTATCAGGCCATTGAGGGAATTGAAAGCTTTCCATAAAGTCGCACTTAAGAAGGGGCAGAAGAAGAGAATTACTCTCTCCATCCCTGCGAGCAGCTTATCTTTCTTCGACCCAGTAGAAGATAAGTATTTGTTGCAATCCGGAAAATATAGTATTCAAGTTGCGTCTTCTTGTGAAAATGTAAAGCTCTCACAAAACATTTATGTTCAATCGAAAGATGTTGTAAAACCAGAGAATGTTGATAGTGGATACTTCACGCTTTCAAAGTCCGGTTTATACATTGTTCCAAACAAGAATTTCTACGATCATCTTGGTGATGCTAAAACCGATCAACAAGAGCCTAAAAAGTTTACTATCCATTCGACTTATAACGATATTTCAAAGACTTGGATTGGTTCGATAATTAAAGGATCAATAACGAACTCTACTTTCAAGAATGTAAAGAAAGGCTTACTAACTGAATCTGAGGCAGAGAACTACTTAAAGATGGTGATGAATTCTCCAATTATTATGGTTACAGCAGGTGGACTGAAAGAACGTTTGGCGTATTTCATAGTTCATGCCGCTAATTACCGATTCTTTAGAGGTGTTCTTGCTCTGATTATTGGCAGATAAAGAGTTGCAATGTGCGCTGGTGGCGGAATGGTATACGCGTTGGTCTCAGAAGCCAATGGGGCGACCCTTGTGAGTTCGAGTCTCATTCAGCGCACCACATTGATAACATGCGTCGCTTATGCGGCGCTTTTTTAACACGGAAATGGCTCTTTTAGACTATGTAATTCAATTTACAATAAAATATCTTATAATTTATTTACGCGCCCGTAGCTCAGTTGGATAGAGTACAAGCCCCCGAAGTTTGTTGTCGACCGTTCGAATCGGTCCGGGCGCGCCAATCGATTCCGATCCTCGTGATCGGTTTTAATTTTATATTAAAGAAAATAGAAAATAGTCTATTAATAGACAAAAGTATTAACAAAATCTTAAGTTTAGTTTACTATATGTCTATGGCAAAAATCGACCGTAGATTCATAAGAAGCGAGGAAGTTATCCTTAAAGCGTTCACAAATTTGCTTAATAAATGGGATTACAGTGACATTACGATTGGCGATCTTGTTGATGAAGCCGACATCAATAAGTCGACTTTTTACCTTCATTACACCAGTATCGATCAAGTTTTAAATACGCTTCAGGATCGTCTCTTATCTGATGTTTTTGAGTTCTATCAAACGTCTGATGGTGTACTCGAAACCTTTATCTCAAAACTTTTAGAAGTAGCAAAAAAGAATAGAAAAGTTTATAGGACTGTAATCTATAATTCCCACCAGCACTTTTACGAAAATGCCTATTCTCTTTTTTGGGGCATAACACCAAAATCAAACCAGAAAAATAAGCACATTGATTCTGTGTACTATAAACGTTTTTCGCTTCTTCACGCACTATCTAACTCGGTGCTTTTGTGGTGTCAGGATAGTTGTGCCGCTTCCAAAGATGAGCTTCAAGATTTGCTTATTTCTCAGATTTCATTCTTTTTAGATTAGTTGTTCTTTCCTTTTTCTCGTTAATCGTTTTATAATTTCGAAGCGCCCGAATGGTGGAATGGTAGACGCGATGGACTCAAAATCCATTATCTGATGAGGATGTGCCGGTTCGAGTCCGGCTTCGGGCACCAACATTAAAATGCTCGTGAAGAGCGTTTTTTTGTATTTTGTTTTCTAACTCCTTTATATTTGTGATATAAACAAGGTATGGCAATTTTATCTGCATTTCTTACACCACATCCTGTAGCATCTATCCCTGAAATCGGTCAGGGCGATGAAGATTTGATCTATAAAACGATATCATCTCTTCAGAAGGTGGCTGATCGCGTTGCAGAACTTGAACCTGATACGATTGTATTGATTAGCGCTCATGCCGAATCCTATTCAGATTATTTTCAAGTTAGTGATGGTGACGTTGCTATCGGCTCATTAGCTCGTTTTGGTGGATCGAATATTACTTTCCGAAACTACTACGATAGAAGATTCGTTAAAAACCTTTGTGATTTGTGTGAAAAAGAGAATTTTCCTGCTGGAATCGATTCTGAGGTCCATCATTATCTTGACCACGGAACCATGATTCCTCTTTACTTCATTAACCAAAAATACCGCGCATACAATCTCGTTAGATTAGGCATATCCGGCAACAGCCTTTATCAGCACTACAGATTAGGAGAAATGATTAAAGACGTATCAAATAAGCTTGGACGTAAAGTTGTTGTCATTGCCTCCGGTGACCTTTCACATTGTCTTTCAAATGATGCCCCGTATGGCTACAACGAAATTGGCGTTAAATACGATGCACGTATGATTAAGGCACTTGAGTCAGCAAACTTCATGGATTTCTTTAGTTTTGGTGAGGATTCAATGGATATTTCAAAGCAGTGTGCACATCGTGTTCTAACGATTATGGCAGGCATGCTTGATAGAAGCGGTATTGACTCCAAGATCTATTCCTATGAGAAACCGATGGGCGTCGGTCTTTGCGTTGCTGAATTTAAACCTAATGGCTTTGATGCATCCAGGGCATTCGGGGATATTTACCTTTCCAGGCAGACCATTGAGATAAATAGGCTTAGAGAAACAGAAGATGAATATGTTAAATTGGCCAGAAAGGCGATAGAGAACTATGTCTTGCACAATACTAAGCTCAAAATGCCTTCAAACGCGCCATCTGAGCTTAAGGAAGCCGCCAGAGGAGTATTTGTGACTATAAGAGAAAATGGGACCTTACGTGGCTGTTTAGGCTCCGCAAAACCATCTTCAAAAACATTAGGCAACGAATTAATCAACAATGCTATGAAAGCCGCTACAGAAGATCCAAGATTCAATGAAGTTTCGGAATCTGATTTGGCATATATCTCTATCGTAGTGGACGTAATTGACAATCTTGTCGAAGTTAAATCCGTAACTGATTTGAACCCGAAGGTTTATGGAATTGTTGTTGAGCAGGGTAAAAGGCATGCAACATTGCTTCCTGGCCTATCAACCGTCCAAACTGCCGAGGAGCAACTTGCGCTCGCAAAAAGAAAAGCCGGCATTCCGCAAAATGAGAAATGTCGACTTTACCGTTTTAGCGTTGAACGTCATCATTAATCTCGCTTTTTGCGGGATTTTTTTATTCTGAGTACTCTGATCATTTCGATCTTTTTTATATTGTTTTCCAGGATAATTTCTCCATCTAGGTGTTCGTGGAAGCCTAATTTTTTGTAGTGACCTTCATATTGGGGTTCCACTCGGACAACCGAGTTCATCCCGCCTATATCTCTAATTTTTGTTTCGGCAAATCGCAATGTGTATTGCGCAATCATTTGGTGTCTGAGTGGAGGCAATACTGCTATGTTTTGTACTAGGTAGTTTTCTGGGTCTATCTCAACGATCTCGCAACACGAAATCGGCATCTCATTCAATAAGACCGTTAAGTATATGGTATATGTGTCTTTATTTGGTTTAATGCTTTCTTTGAAAACTTGACTCCATATTTGAAGAAATCTTTCGCTTACTTTGTATTCGAATATTGGGTTGACCATGTGGTTAGTTTATTCTTTATACTCCTTGGTGTCTACGTAATTGAAGGCGTGTTATAATATCCACGTGAGTTTACTTAGATTCTTTAAAAATTATAGAAAAGCACTCGCCGTGATATTCGCCATTTTTGGGGCAGGATTTGTCGTTGCTGATTTTGTTACCACACTAATTTCTTTATATATGGTAGGAGACGCTTCCTCTAATGCTGTATTTGTCTTTATAAATTTTGCCATCATGTGCCTGGTATGCTTTTATTTGCTCAACGGCAACCTCACTAATAGTTATTCTGCTTTTAGGGGCATGTTGATGTTTGTTTTCCTTATTACTTTCGGTTTTGCGGAAAACGTTTTATATGATTTACCTTATTACATTGCGGACATTATAGCTTTCGACCCTATTGCTATTACTGTCTTTTTATTAACGGTTGGCGCTGTTGTTATTGGCGTCCTAGCCTACATCAAAACAAGGCAATACTTATTTATGAGAAAAGGCACGTATAAAACCGTCTTCATCTTCAATCTTCTATTCACAATTTGCAGTGTTTTCGCAAGCGGATTTGTATTTGCGATTCCATTTTTGCTCTCAACAGGCGGTGAAGCTCTCATATTGGATTATTCCGCATTGGGAGACATCTTTTTGGCGTTGTCTATGTTCTGCACGGTGACACGTCTTAATCCTAGGTGCGATTAGTTTTCTTGTTTAGTTTTTATTTATAGTCTATATTTATCAAGCGCCGACTTAGCTCAATTGGCAGAGCAACGGTATCGTAAACCGTAGGTTGCTGGTTCGATTCCGGTAGTCGGCACCACATGGATTGAAATCCCCCCATAAATTGGACCGTTCCGGTACAATGAAATGGAGGGTTTTTATATGAACAGACGACTGCACGATTAACTTGGGAAGTTAAAGTACTACCACTAAACTACTCGTGCATGCTATTAATTAATTCTTAAAAGTCTATTATTTCAATTGAAAAAGAAAAGATGAGTTGCTCATTCTTCCTTTTATCTGATTGTTAATTTGCCACTTGTCATACCGACATCAATGTCAGC
>JAKSVD010000084.1 GCA_024408305.1 Bacilli bacterium
ACAACAACTGATAGTAATTTCATAGTGAGCGTATTATAAACCTTATTTAACAATAGTGAATAGGATTAGCGTTCTCCATTAAGTAGATTATGGAGTAGATTACCATTCTCTAGAACACGTTTGGGAAAATTGTTATTTTTCATCAGCACAATTTCTGATGACATAATAGCATCCGCCCTTTAAAGACATTTTGTTAATATTGATTGTTGGATTCTTATCATTTGAGGCTAAGACCTGAAGCTCAGTCGTCGTAAAGTAGGTTGAATCAGGGTATCCAATGATTACATAATCATCAGGCATCCATGACGCTAAAGGGCCTGAGATGATTTCGGTCCATCTTGTTGACTTAAACGTAATATCGCCTTTTGAGATTTCGCTTTTTCTACGAAGCGCGGTATCCATGATTACATATGAAGTTCTTTTTGGAACAGTGAAGTCTATATAGTAGGTTTTTGCGTGGGATTTAAGCTTTAGCGAAGATAGATCCACCTTCTTTTTTAGGGCAATATCCTCATAGACATTTACATCTATTTCGGATTCAAGCGCAGATCTACTCAAAATATCAAGGTTTGAGACATCATCTCCCATTTTTCCATCGATCAATCTATATTCATATTCTCCACTTGAAAGAGGAATAACAAAACTTGCCTTGGAATCAACAATTCCTTGGTTCTCGAATTTTGTCTTATCGTGGGAAGGAATCTCAGTCATCCTGTTATCGATAGATGCACTATATGAATTCCTGTATGATCTTTCGGTAGTTTTGGTTGTTGAAAAGTCATATACGCTTTTTATTGAAGTTTCCCAAATATCTATCGATAAGCCAATTAGTTGTTCGTCATTCCATTCAATGGCTAATGAATAACGATAATCAAACGAGGCATTCGTGATGTATTTTCTTCCGTCTGGTTTGCTTGGAATTCTAGGTTCCCTAAAGGTTGTTGTGGTACCACAGATGAAAGATTGCCAATACACCCCGTCTTTAGAACCAAATTCGATATTGAAATAATTATCGAGAACAAGCTGTTGGAAAGCGTCTGCTCCCATCGCATTCTTAATATAATCCGGGGATACAGTAAATTTCTTAAAATACGAGACATCCAACCCTTCAACAGCGGCTAATTCAACAACAGGCGAATCCTCGAATAAAACAAAGTAGAGATATTCATCGTCAACAATATTTGAAATGAGAGAGTCACCATTATACGCAACATGTTGATCGTCTTCCTTCTCAACGGTTATAAGTTTTTGATGATCCTCTTTTGAGGAGCCGTTCCAAATAGAGGATATACATGAATAGAATCCAACGCCGTTTTCCCCATCACTAGATAGGATTTCAACGCTCTTTTCTCCCGCTTCCTCAACTATTTCCTCAGTAGTTTCTTCTCCCTTTTTGGTCGATGAAAGGTGGGAATCAGACATTTCCCGACTCTGGTTAATGGTGAAGGTCTTATCCTTGCCGATATTGCCTCTAAACGCTCTTTCTATGTCGCTTAGATCTATAACACCATCATCTTCAACGAGTTCTTGTGAACTAGATGATATAGATGAGCTAGAATGCGTCATAGAGGTTGAGGATACAACCGAAGAATTAATAGGCTGATTAGAGGATGATGAATCAACAACGCTTGATTCGAAAGAAGATGATGTTGGCGATCCACATCCTGTTAGAAGCATAGATGTTATGATTATTGCCAGTGCTTTATTTCTATACATGCATGCCTCCGATTAACGAACATCATTATACTGATTGATATTTAATTTACAAAGTAAAAAGGACGCTTCCCCACATCGCCCTTCTTACTTATTTAGACTTTTTCTAAGTGTTATTAGATCCTTGGTGAGAATCTCATACACTATCTTGTAATCTGTGTTTCCATACTCATGGACTATGCCGTTTCTGAATCCGATTATCAAGCCCCACTTTACTTCTGGATGCTTTCCACGGAATTCTGGTGATAGATGCTTCATGTTTTCTACCATTTGAACCATCCGGAACATCATTGCGTCAATCAACACTTGATCATCCATCATTTCTTCATAAGTCTTTTCACCAATATACTCAATTAGCACATCGATATGTTCTATGGTTTTTTGAGCATAATATGAATCGCCTTTAGGGTTATCCATATATTCGTATACCTCCTTTCATTATTTCATTTATTAATTCCATATTATTTGAAAGGTCTGATAAACGAATAAGATCAACCTTCTTCTTAAGAACGGTACACACCTCATCAAGAAGAGCCACAAAATCTAAACCAGTGAGCGAGGTTGAAATGCAAAGATCAACATCGCTATCTTCTCTAGCATAACCTTTGGCGTAACTTCCAAATAAGTAGCAGAATTCGATTTCATTCTTATGTTTGTTAAATACACCGGTTAACAGTTCCGAGATTGTGTTAACGGTTAATACACCTTTTGTTTCAGAAATTTGATATTCATCATTAAGAATTCTGTAGATTGATTCCCTTTTTAAAGAACTGCCATAGGAATCATCCTTCTCGTAACGGATGTAAGTCCTGAAAGGAATTCCCACCGCTGTCGCAGCTTCTTTAATTGTTATACCTAAGCCAATTCTAAATTCCTTCAGCATCGTAGTTTTCCTCTTAACAAAGAGTACACGCTTTGGCACATTAATTCAATTAAATTGTGCCATTTTGGCATATTAATTTCAATATAGTGTGCCATTTTGTCATAAAGAAAAGGAGATACCGTTTCCGATATCTCCGTAAATCTTATTTCTTTTTCTTCTTTTCAGGCTTCTGGTAGTGATTATCTTTTGGATATTTTGGAGCTTCCTTATCACCCTTAATGAAGGTGCCAAGTCCTCTCCAGAAATGTCCGTTGAAGATATCGATTGCTGCATCTGCCTGAATCATAGACATACCAAGCATTCTTGAGATAGCTCTCATTGGGAACTGATATGGACCCATGATGATCATGTTAGCGAACTTCTTGTTGTGCTTGTTGCCGTAATTGACAAGCCCTCTTAAGACCTTTCCAACTAATCTACCGACCCAACGCTTTGCGAAGACAAGATCGCAGAAGAGAGAATCTCTAGTCATCATGACTCTATTCTTCTTATAGAAGACCATGCTCTTATCAATCCATTCTCCGCCATAGACTTCCTTGAATTCCTCGTCAGACACTGACTGGATCTTTCCTGAAGCGTAGGATGGGATCTTTTCTAGATCGTATGGATATTCTTCTGTTGTTCCAGCAACTTCAATTGAGCCTGTTGCTCTGATATCTGCAACTGATGCTGCTGCATAGACATCATAGACACCGCCTTCGATTTCCCATTTGTTTGTCTTGATGTTCCAGTAACGGAATGTCTTATCATCGAATGGGATTTCAACGATTTCTGATTCTCCAGGTGCAAGCAATGCTGTCTTCTTGAAGCCCTTTAATTCCTTGACTGGACGATAGATCTTTGAATCCTTAAGTCCGACATAGATCTGAACGACTTCCTTACCTGCGACTGCGCCTGTATTCGTAATCTTGAGTGACACGCCGTCTTTTGTGACTTTGAAATCTGAATATTCGAATGTTGTATAGCTTAAGCCATAGCCGAATGGATATTTGACTGCGACTTCAGCTTTCTCGAAGTAACGGTAACCAATGTAGATTGATTCCTTATATTTAATAGAAACATCGTATGCTCCTGCGAAGTTCTCCTTTGATGGAGTGTCCTCATATGAGCAAATATATGTTTCAGATGTCTTACCAGATGGGTTAACATCGCCATTGATGATATCAAGGATTGAATTTGAGCCAGCCTGACCTGCGAGTGATGTATTGAGTAATGCATCGCAGTTGTTGTCCCAAGAGAGATCAATAACAGATCCACCGGATAAGATAACAACAATCTTCTTATTGAGGGCTCTTAACTGCTCAAGTAATTCAACCTGGTTGTGGTGAACATTTAAGTCTGTTCTATCTAAGCCTTCGGATTCAGTTACTTCATCAAGTCCCATGAAATAGACGATAACTTCTGCTTTGGATGCAAGCTCAAGAGCCTCTTTGACGAGCTTCTTGTTCTTCTTGCCATATCTATCGAATCCCTGGGCAAATCCGAGGTATTCAAATTTGTATTTTTCCTTTAAATCAACAAAATTGTCGAGTTTTGTGCAGTTAACGAGCGATGAACCCGCTCCCTGATATCTTGGAGCCTGTGCGAAATCACCAATAACGACAACCTTGTCTGTTGGCTTCAATGGAAGTGTTCCGTCATTCTTTAAAAGAACGCATGTTTCATCAGCAGCTGCTTTAGCAACGAGGTGATGTGCATCTCTCATTTCTGGATAGCAGTTCATGCCGGTGACCTTTTGGCCGTCGATTTCACCAACTGGCTCCTGGTAGTTTTCAAAGACCTTGTCGGTTCTTAGAGCTAAGTCGATGACATTATCTGCAGCTTCGTTAACCACTGCTTCATCTAATTTGCCTTCTCTAACTGCTCTACAAATTTCTCTATCGGTATCACCGTTGTTTCCAGGCATTTCGAGTTCGTTTGTTGCAAGAACTCCAGCGATTCTATCAGCTTCACCGCCCCAGTCTGAGACGATAACGCCTTCAAATCCGAATTCTTTTCTTAAGATATCGTTATTGAGGTGCTGGTTTTCGTTTGTATAAGTGCCATTGACCATATTATAGGAAGACATGAGTGATTGAGCGTGGCCTTCCTTGATGGCGATTTCAAATGCGGTTGTATAGATTTCTCTTAATGCTCTTTCATCAACAACAGAATCAGAATTGATACGTCTTTCTTCCTGGTTGTTGCATGCCCAGTGCTTAACGCATGCAGAGATTCCGTTTGACTGAATACCATCAATCAATTTAGCGGATAATTTACCAGCAAGATATGGATCTTCTGAGAAATATTCAAATGATCTGCCGCATCTTGGGTTTCTCTTCATATTGATGCCAGGGCCAAGAAGCATATGGACATGGAGCTTAACAGCTTCCTCTCCTAATGCGATACCGACCTTGTTAGTGAGTTCTGGGTTCCAGCTGTTAGCCATCGACACCGCAGTAGGGAAGCAGGTTGCTGGAAGTGATGGGTTCAAACCGAGCTGATCAGCTGCAGCGGCTTGCTTTCTGATGCCGTGAGGGCCATCGCTTAAAAACATAGATGGAACGCCAACTTCTGGCAAATCCATTGATTCCCAGAAATTCTTTCCGGATAAAAGCGATGCCTTATCTTCAAGAGAAAGCTTAGAAATAATATCTTCGTGTTTCATGAAAACTACTCCTGTATTAATTAGTTGCCTATATGTTAACAAGAAAAGACGTGTCTTGGTAAGTAAATTGAATAAAATGCACGTTTCGGAACATAAACGTTAACTATATATGAAAAACCCGTGTCAATCGACATGGGCTTATGCTTATTCAAAGTAATATGGAACAGCGAGAACCTTCATTTCAAAGGAGCCATCTTCCTCGATTGTCCAATTGATTCCGATGATAAGATCGTTCATATACATTTCGTAGTAACCACTTTCGCTGTAGTATTCAAATCCATAAGCGAGAATGTTGTTCTTGTAGGTTTTAAAGTTGCTCTCCGCAATCTGTTTGGTAGCGAACTTTCCGTTAAACACCGAATATGTCGCATAGATGTTTCCGGTATCCCTATATATTTGATCGGCCTTGTCGATGATTGTGAGATCGACTGGTTCTGCCAACCATCCAAGTGTTGGAAGATTCTTATCTAACCCTAGCCAGTACTTAAGGTAATCGTAATAATAGCCCTTGAAGCTATCATAGCTATAATATTCTGTCTTGCTTCCCTGGATTGAGAACATCCCATTTGGATAGAGCTCTTCGTAGAAGGAATTGCTATTCATATCAGCAATCCACTCGCCTGAAGTGTAATTGATTGTGATGCTATAGATTGAGAGTTCACCATCTTCGTCAATTGTTTTGGCGAGCACATAGTTAGAATATCCTTCTTCCTTCTTGGATTTCTCCTCATCTTCAATCCACCCGCTTTTTGCTAAGGATTCAATGACGTCCTTGGATAAATCTCCTGACTTCAAATCAGTGATTTTCCAGTTCATGTAGTCGTCATCGATGGAGACTTTGCTTGCATAGGTCATTCCTTTGATTTCTGGAAGAACTTCTCCTGAATATGCTTCCATTGCACTTGTTAGAGCATCGCTATATGGATATGTGACTCCTTTTTGCTGCTGAGGATATTCGAGATAATCGGATACGATAGAATTCTTTGTCGTTCCAACATTGGTGATTTTTATCGTATCAGTTACATTCTCTTTAAGACCTTGGAAGTCCATCTTAAGCGTGAGAGTTGCCTCGGTTGGCTCCACCTTATCAAATTCAATGGACAGGGATTCAACATAATCTGTTGCCTGCTTATAACCGTCTAATTCAGTTACTGCAGCATACACTTCCTTGCTTGTTGTCGTGAATATTGTTGAATCATCTTCGCTTTGTTCCCAAAGATTTTCTTTGAGCCAATCAACTGGAGATCCCGCTACCTGGAGAACGCTGAGCTTTGTATTTGGGGTAACAATGCTACCCATTACTATCTCATCTGAGCTAATGACGAACGAATAGATGCCCTGTTTCTTATTCATGACATAACCTTGATCAGGGAAATATGAAGTGATTGAACCAGATTCGGCATCCCACTTCTTAATCATCGCATCGTTTGAGTAATATTCGATTGTTGCGTAATCAGGGATTTCTACAGTGAAGTTTGCTTCATTTTTAAGGGTTGCAGCAAACTTGCCTAAAGAGGTTGTTGGAGCGTCGGAACCGCCGCATGAAACCATGCCGAAAACCATCGCTGATGATGCAATTAATAACGATAATCTTCTCTCGTTCATGCGCTCCTCCTCTTCTTTATTCCTCAAGTCTT
>JAKSVD010000085.1 GCA_024408305.1 Bacilli bacterium
ACTCATGCTCGAATATTATGCAACATACATGAGAGACACTCTCTGCGATTGCTGTGACGGAGCTCGTTTAAACGACGCTGCATTATCCGTTAAAATCAATGGATTGAACATTTATGAGGCAACATGTTTAACAATTGATAGATTGATCATGTGGCTTGATGATACTAGAACTAAGTTAACTCCAAATGAACTTCAAATCGGAGACATGGTTTTAAAAGAAATCAGAAACCGCGCTGAATTCCTTCTCAATGTCGGTTTAGAGTACCTTACCTTGGATAGAATGGCATTGACATTATCAGGTGGAGAAGCGCAAAGAATTAGATTAGCAACGCAAATCGGTTCTAGACTAACTGGCGTTTTATACGTCCTTGATGAGCCATCAATCGGTTTACATCAAAGAGATAATGCCAAATTAATCAAGACCCTTAAGGACATGAGGGATTTGGGCAATACATTAATTGTTGTTGAACACGACGAAGACACGATGCGTGCAGCCGATCATATAGTAGATATTGGACCGGGCGCAGGTGTGCACGGAGGAAACGTTGTTGTTAACGGATCCGTCCAGGAATGTATAGATAATTTAGATTCAATTACAGGAGATTATTTATCAGGCAGAAAATACATTCCAGTTCCAAAAACCCGCCAAAAAGGCAACGGAAAGAAACTTGTTATCAAAGGATGCAAATGTCATAACTTAAAGAACATTGATGTTGAATTCCCGCTTAGTACTTTCGCTGTTGTAACAGGAGTATCCGGCTCAGGAAAGTCTTCGCTTGTTAACGAGACTTTAAGCCAGATTCTTGCTAAAAAGCTAAATAAAGCAGATGTTGTTCCAGGAGAATATGAATCAGTTTCTGGAATTGAAT
The DNA here is from genome assembly GCA_024408305.1 of Bacilli bacterium. GTDB lineage: Bacteria > Bacillota_I > Bacilli_A > RFN20 > CAG-826 > UBA4951. Next base: position 870 of record JAKSVD010000085.1, read on the forward strand.
ATATCGATAAGGTAGTTAACGTTACCCAGGAACCAATTGGTAGAACTCCAAGAAGCAACCCTGCGACATACACAAAAGTGTTTGATGATATCCGCGCTGTATTTGCTGAAACACAGGACGCTAGAGCCAAAGGATTTGATAAGGGTAGATTCTCCTTTAACGTCGTTGGCGGTAGATGTGAAAAGTGTCAGGGTGCAGGTGTTACATGGGTGCCTATGAACTTCTTGCCAGATGTCTATGTTAAGTGTGATGAATGCGAAGGCAAGAGATATAACCAGGAGACTCTTGATTGTTATTACAAAGGCAAGAACATCTATGATGTATTAGAGATGCGAGTGGAAGAGGCTATGCATTTCTTCGAAAATAGACCTCAGATTTATAGAAAGATCAAGACATTATATGATGTCGGACTTGGATATATTAAACTCGGTCAGCCTGCAACAACACTATCTGGTGGCGAGGCTGAAAGAGTTAAGCTAGCTCTTGAGCTTCAAAAGAGACCGACTGGAAAAACAGTATACATCCTTGATGAACCTACAACTGGTTTACATACCGACGACATCAAGAGGTTAATAGTGATTCTTCAGAAGATAGTCGCTCACGGAGATACGGTAATTGTTATCGAGCACAACTTGGATGTCATCAAAGTTGCTGATCATATCATCGATATTGGCCCTGAAGGCGGATATAAGGGCGGGCAGATTGTTGCAAAAGGCACTCCAGAAGAGATTGCAAAATGCAAGAAGAGCTTCACCGGTCAATTCCTCAAAGAGACCTTAAAGAACGCTGAGGAGAAAGGACAAATGGAATAATATGGGTTATGCATTATTAATTATTGGCTTACTAGCTGTGGTTGCATCTATTGTTTATCAGGTCCTTTTTGTCAAAAAACTAGAATCCTCAAAGAAAACCAAGATTGGCATGAAGTCGTTTAAAAAGCTCGGCATGTTTGCCGCTTTAACCGCTGGTGGTGCATTAATTGCAAACATTGGACTTGTTGTCATCTGCAAATGGTGGGAGAAGACTGCACACATCGATGGCGTTTTCCAGGGGGAATCCATCAATTTTGCACTCCAAATGGCAATGATGATGGTCGGAATTATGGTTCTTGCCGCATCAATCAACACTCTCGTCTTAGGTTTTAGATTCCGTTATTACAAGACAAATATTGATAAAGACCAAAGGAAAATCGCATCAAAAATCCTCTTTATCTCAATTCCTGTTGTCGTCGTTTCGTTCCTTTTATGGTCGAACGGCATAGGCGTCTATCTCGCTTATCCTTTGATTTCCGGTTTTGGAATTGATAGCAGTGGATTCCACTTTACTGCCACATCATCAGGCATCATCTGGCAACCAGAATGGGCTGATGGAATAAGGGGCGCAAACTCTTACCAATCAGGCGGATTTAAGATCGCATTCTATGCATTATTCATCCTTTTAGGCTTTGGGGTCTGCTACTGGATTTCAGATCATGAATTATATAAGAAATATGGTAAGCATGGTGAGGCTGATGTCATTGCAATCCTTGCTTTCTTATCAGGCGTTTTAGGCGCCCGTATATGGTATGTTGTCGGCAACTGGAGCAGAGAATTTGCTGGCCAGCCTTGGTATACCGCTTTTGTAATCTGGAATGGCGGATTAACAATTTTAGGCGGCGCATTCTTTGGGTTTGTCGTTGGCTATCTTTTAGTTCACTTCCTAAGACCACATTGGGAGAAGAGATTTGTTATTGATTTTGCTGTCCCAACAATCCTTCTTGCTCAGGCGATTGGTAGAACCGGCAACTTCACAAACATCGAGGTTTACGGAAATTTGGTTAACATCAATGAAGGTATCTGGAGAATCCTTCCAAACTGGATGCTTATGCAGATGAACTTCACTCCAAACGCTCAATCATTAGGCGCCGGCATGATTCATGTACCTCTTTGGTTTATTGAAGCCTCCATCAATTTGGCAGGATATTTCATCATTAGATTTGCAATCGGCAAGGGATTGAAGAAGTTTATTGTTCAGGGTGATTTGGGCGCTGCTTATTTCATTTGGTACGGACTTATCCGTTTCATCCTTGAACCACTTAGAGATAGCAACTACAACATGGGAACCGATAATTCATGGAGTATTTGCAATTCTTTAGGATACATATTTATTGGCTTGGCGATTGCGACACTGCTTCATATTCACGATGCAATTGAAGCAAAACAAGATCTAAAGAAAATATTCTTCCCTGTAGCAGGTGCGGTAGCGCTGTGTTCACTCGCATTGCCAGCATTGCAATCATTAACAATTTCGGAAACAACTGATGTATATACAAAATATTCTGGCTTTGAAGTCATGTTCAAATACGGAAACATCGTTCCAATCATTGGTTTAATACCGGTTGGCTTATCTGGCATCGCTCTTCTTGTCGCAGGATTTATAAAAGACGAGAAAATGCAACGTTATTTAGCGATTGGGGGCTCTGCGTTATCTTTAGTTGGAATCGTCCTCTTCTTCATGTCCAACAAATGGATTAACATCGTCCCAGAAGGATATGATCCAACAAAGCTCACATTCAATTTATCATATGGTTTCGTTCTCGTTTCTTTGGTTAACCTCTTGGTGTTAGCAACAGGCATTGGCTCAATATGGGCAATGATGTTTAAGGGCAAAAGTGTTGAACCTGCAGTCATTGAGGAGGCCGAGAATGTATAAGCTTGTCATCTTCGATATGGATGGCACGATTCTTGACTCAGATTTGGTCTTAGTTAAAACCTGGACGGATCTATTCAATGAATACACACCGGATAAGATCCCTTCCCTTAATCAGATTCTTTCCTTTTCAGGACCTGCCTTAGTGGACTCTTTAGCAAAGACTTTTCCTGATGTCCCAGTCGAAGTGTCAAAAGCTAGGTACATGGAAGTAAGCTATGGTTATTACTGGAAATACGGCAAGACCTATCCTGGGGTTAGAGAAACGATTGAAGAACTTAGAAAACGCGGAGTTAAAATCGGAGTAAACACCAATAAGACAAGAAATCACGCAGAAATGTCATTGGATATCATGAAACTCAATGATGTGGTGGACTGCATGGTTTCTGGAGGAGACGTCCCTAACATGAAACCATCACCAGATGGCGTTTATAAGATAATGGATGTGTTAGGAATTAATGACAAAAAGGATGTCCTTTATGTTGGAGATTCAATGTTTGATTGCTTGACTGCAGAGAATGCTGGAATAGATTGCATTATCTCAACGATTCCGCCTAGAAAAGGCATTAGAAACTCAAATGGTTTAAATCCAAAATATTGGTTCAATGATTTTAGTGAATTCATTGAAGTATTGGAGAAATAATATGCAAAACGTCGATGTATTGATAATTGGAGCGGGTCCTGCAGGGCTAAGTGCAGCTTTGTACTTAAAAAGAGCGGGCGTGTCTTTTGCGCTTATCGATAAATCCGCACCAGGTGGAAAGCTTTTAAATATCGCTGAAATCGCCAATTATCCAGGTGTTATGCCAACAAGCGGTTTTGAACTCGCTAACGCCCTGGTCAATTCAGTTACATCTCTTGGTGTTGAAATCGGTTATGGAGATGTATCTTCAATAACAAAAGTTGATAATAAATTCATCACAACAACAGACTATGAAAACTATGAGTCCATTGCTGTAATTGTAGGAACTGGTTTATCAAACGTTCCGACAATCAAAGGCGAGAAAACCTATTATGGTAAGGGAGTGTCCTATTGCGCAACGTGCGATGGTGCATTATATAAAGGAAAAGATGTTGCGGTGGTTGGACATGAAGAAAAGGCTTTGGAAGAGGCACAGTATTTATCAAATCTCGTGAACAAGGTGTATTTGATAATCGACGATGAAGAAATGCACGCATCTCCTATAATGTTTGAATCGCTAAAGAGTAAAGAGAACGTCGAAGTTCTATTTGGAAATGTCTTAGAAATCAAAGGCGACACATCTGTTACATCGATCATTACGAACGATAAGGAATTGATGGTATCCGCAATATTCCCTCTAAGCGGGGAAAAGAGCGCATCTTCATTCCTTGCGCCTTTAGGCTTAAAAACAAAGAACGGTTTCATTCATGTTGATGAAAACATGATGAGTGAAGTGCCTGGAATTTTTGCAATCGGCGATGTTCAGGATAAAAAACTAAGACAAGTTGTCACCGCATGCAGCGATGGCGCTATCGCTTCCGCCAGCGTGTCTTCCTATATTAGAAGGATGAAGAGATAATGAAAGACGCATCTCATGTCTCATTCGCGCAGAAAGTAAAAGAAGAATCCGCTCGCGTTATACGCAATGACGTTGAGAAAAAGGCCTTCCTTGCCGCTTTCTTATGGAGTAATGGTTATTTAGGATTAACAGATGGGAAACTCGAGGTCTCTAGTGAAATATCTGCAATCGCCAAAACAATCTATCAATACCTTCATGAGTTATATGATGTCGATGTCAGGTTTTCTTATACCAGATCTGCAAGTTTCTTAAAAAGAATCGTCTACCACGTGATAGTTGATAAAGGCGGAGAAGAAATAGTAAATGATTTAGGAATCGATTATTTTTTCAATACATTCCCAAAAGAAATGGCAGGCAACCAGGATAAAGGTAGGGGATATATGGCCGGTGCTTTCCTGGCTTCAGGCTCAGTCAATGACCCAGTGTCTACAAATTACCATTTAGAGATTGAAGTTGGTAACGAATCCTATGCCAAATGGTTATCAAGAACATGGAATAAAGGTCTTTCAGCCCAATTTGATTCCAAGGTTACAAAAAGAAGAAACAAATTCATTGTCTACATCAAAAAATCCGCTCAGATATCTGATTTCTTAATCCTGATTGGTGCTAATGAACAGTGTTTATCTTTTGAGAATATTCGAGTGGATAGAGATTTTGCCAACGTCGATAACAGGCTACAGAATTTAGACACCGCAAATTTCGGTAAGACCCTCAAAGCGGCAGAACGTCAGCTTCAGGAAATAATCTTCATTAGAGATGTGGTTGGTTTAGAACACGTAAAGAGCATCAAGCTTCGTTTCCTCATGAAATTAAGATTAGAGCATCCCGATGCCACCTTGGATGAATTATCGGTTCTTCTTTCAGAAGAAATGAATACCGAGATTTCTAAATCCAATATAAACCATCTCTTTAGATCGTTGCACGCAATGTACGAGGAGAAGAACCACTAATGGAAAATCTACACGATGAATCATTTCTCCTTCTCCAGCTTGGAGCGAGGATTAAATTCTTGAGAAAAGAGAAAAAACTCTCCCAGCTTGATCTTGCCTTAGAGGCTGGAGTGGCTAAGAATTACATATCGGATTTAGAAAACGGAAGAAGAAATCCCTCTGTTTTAATCTTAAATAGGATTTGTATAGCGCTAAATATCCAACTTGAGGACCTCTTTAAAGGGGTTTCAGACCTGAATTATTTACTCTAAAGAGTATTTTATCATTTTGGTATTCCATTACCGACTTTTCGAATATATAATTTATCCGCAATAAACAAGGAGGACATATAAATGTCAGTTAAAGTTGCAATTAACGGATTTGGTAGAATCGGACGTTTAGCTTTCAGACAGATGTTTGGTGCTGAAGGATATGAAATCGTCGCTATCAACGATTTAACAAGCCCAAAGATGTTGGCTCAGTTATTAAAGTATGACACCGCACAGGGTGGATACACAGGCCGCATCGGTGAGAATTTACACACAGTTTCATCAAAGGAACCAGTCTTCGCAGAAGATGGCAAGACAGTCGTCGTCCCTGGATCAATCACAGTTGACGGCAAGGAAATCACAATCTACGCAGAACCAAAGGCTCAGAACCTCCCATGGGGAGCTCTTGATGTCGATGTCGGTCTCGAGTGCACAGCTTTCTACTGCTCAAACGCAAAGTGACAGGCACACACCGACGCCGGTGCTCAGAAGGTCG
>JAKSVD010000086.1 GCA_024408305.1 Bacilli bacterium
CCAACCTTTCTTTTAGCAAGCCAGTCAAATATCTGGTGTTATAAGTACCTGTGTAGTAAATCAATAAGCACTTCATCTTACTTGCTCTTCTTTTTCTTCTTCAGTGTGTTGTACTGGTAGTACTGACCGTATTCTCCAAGCTCTTCTGGGTTGGCGTTCTTCACTTTCTTGAGGATCGTTTTCTTTTTTAAAGTGAAGATGTTTAGCAATCCTCTATGCTCAACATATTCATAGCATCTCTCGTAACCAATTGATGAGATTAGCCACTTACCTTCTATTTTCTTATATTCAACATGATAGATTGCCGCACCATGAAGCTTAACTAAATAACGCTGATGAACCAAATGATCCTCTAGGTACCACTTAGCCTTTGCGTTCTCTCCATCTAGCCAATCAATTTCTCCTCCATGGATTAAATGTGTGGATGGCATTTTGATATCCATCACTCCAGCAAGGAATTTGATTATTGCATCCTTGCCCTGATAAGACATTGAGGCGTTACCGTAGGATGACACCGCATCATCAGCAAAACATTCTGATAATCCATCAAAATCCCTGCAATCTAAGCACCTTTGATATTTAGCTTGGAGATATCTAATCTCTTCAATATCTTCAAGCCTTTGAATTCTTTCTTCTAATTCCATATTACTGAGCGATCAAATCCTTTAAAGTCTGGTGTAATTCTGGATTGAATTTGCTGATGAAAACAAACTGTCCGTTCGAATTTAAGAAACAATGGCTGGACTTAGCCTCGCACACCACTTCTCCGTTTTTGTTCTTCATCGTGTATTTGAAAACAAGCTTTACTCCGTTGTATTCTGCTATCGATAAAGAAATGTAAACTTCATCCGAGAATGTTGTTGGTTTCTTGTAGCCGCACTCAACATTTGTGACAGGAGAAATTATGCCAGCCTCTTCAAGCTTTGCGTAACTCCAACCAATCTGTTCTAGGTAATCGACTCTGGCTTCTTCCATCCATCTAACATAGTTAGAATGATGTGTTATTCCCATCTTATCAGTTTCGTAATATTGGACGACACGCTTGTATTCTTTCATATGGATACCTCGATATTTGAACAATATACCATTCTTGTGTTCGCAAATCAAAATAGGAGTAATTCAAGGAGTACCAAACTCCAAATATGTTCAATTTTGTCCAATTCGTGTTAAGTGCATTGAAAGATGAAATAAGAAACAAGATAATATCAGCAAGGCAGTCGAAAAGACATACAAGGAGATAAACCATGACTTTTGAAGAAGCCAAGGCTAAATTGGCCAAATATAATCAAGAACAATTACTGAAATACTATGATCAATTAAGCGATGAAGGAAAAGCTGATTTGATCGCACAGATTGAACAGACAGACTTCAGTGTCTTAACCGCTAAAACATTTGAAAACGAAGACAACAAAATCACACCAATTAAGGCATTAACCGTTGCCGAAATCGAAAAGGAGGCCGAAGAAGATAAGAAAGTCGGCCTCGAATACATCCGCCAGGGCAAAGTTGCTATCCTCCTTTTAGCGGGAGGTATGGGCACACGTTTAGGCTCAGACAACCCTAAAGGCATGTATAACATCGGCGAAACAAAGGAACTATCAATCTTTGAGTGTCAGTTCCAGAACATCATGAAGGTCGTTAATGAAGCAGGAGCATATCCATACTTCTTCATCATGACATCCCCTAAAAACGATGCAAAAACAAGAGCGTACCTTAAAGAAAAGAACTATTTCGGATATGATGCAAACAAGATTAAGTTCTTCATCCAGTCCATGGCTCCAATCGTAGATATGAACGGAAAGGTCTTATTGGAAGACAAAGGGCAGATCGCATTATCACCTAACGGAAACGGAGGATGGTTCTCATCTCTTGCAAACGCAGGATTACTCCCAATTGTTGAAGAGACAGGAATCGAATACTTCAACATCTACGCTGTTGATAACGTACTCCAATCAATTGCAGACCCAATCTTCGTCGGAGCAACAGTAAGACGTGGATACCCATGTGGTGCTAAAGTCATCAAGAAAGCATATCCAGAAGAAGGCTTGGGCGTCATGTGCTATCTCAACAACCAGCCAGCTGTCGTTGAATACTACGAATTAAGCGACGAACTCAGATACGCAAAAGGCGAAGACGGTGAATACCTCTACTACTATGGTGTCATCCTCAACTACTTATTCGGCGTTAAGGAACTCATGACAATCCTTGATGCAGACTTCCCAATGCATAAAGCATTCAAGAAGTGTGCATACATCAACGAGAATGATGAAATCGTCAAGCAAACAGAACCTAACGCATATAAGTTCGAAACTCTTGCAACCGACATGGTTAAACTCATGAACAACTGCTTACCATTCGAAGTCACAAGAGAAAAAGAATTCGCACCAGTCAAGAACTTAACCGGAAAAGACTCAGTTGATTCTGCAAGAGAATTACTCAAACTCAACGGCAGAGAAATCTAAGCAAGAACCAAACGAATTAGCACAGTTTAAGCTGTGCTTTTTTTGCGCATTAGAACAGCCGTTTAGTTTGAACATCAAGAAGAATATATGGTCACTTAGACACTCCTTTTCTTTAGATTACGAAATCCCGTTGCGGAAATATGAAGAACAAATAAAGATATTGGCGTATTTTAGGCAATTATGAGCTTGCGAGCTCACGCCGCGTGTATTTTCTAATAACGAATACATAAAGTCGTTAAATAGCCTATTTTCTTAAAATATTGAAATGTTAAATCGCATTAATATAATTGTTCCTACAAATCGGAGGAGGTTTATGAAGCCAGTATTAAAAGGAGCAGCGTTAAGTCTTGAAGTCATATCCTTGCTTAGTTGTTCTACATCATCAAATTTCTATCTATTTGCAACAGAAGACAGGACATCTACATCAGTCTCCGTAAGCTATAAAACATTTGATGGCCAAGACACAATAAAAATAAAGGTCGAAGGGACCACAATAAAGGTCGATGTAAAAACGAAATCAGGGATTCTTGATGTTAAAATATCAAGCGATAACGAAACGCCATACGAAGGCCACATCAGCAATGATATGATATTTACGGTTAATGTGAGCCCTGGAGATTACACAATAACGCTTAACGGGCATGACCATTCCGGATCATATAAATTCGATTGGGGAAACTAAAAAGGGCACATCGCCCTTTTTGTTTAGAAACGATTCAGCGGTCCTTCTATAATCCCGCTTTTCTTTTTATAGCTTACCGTCCAGGTTCCGATCATTGCGAAGATTAATGCAGACGCGATAAACAATTCCATGACAGTAAAGGCAGGAGGTAGTTCTGCCACGCTTGTAATGGTATTCATATATGAGATGAATTCAACAAGGGATACTGAAGCAATGCCAAAAGTCATCATTATCTTGCGTAAGATCTCCACTTTGCCTGATACTGCTGCTCCAACGATGAAGAACGGAATGATTTCGATATATAGAGCAATGTTATATCCGATGGAGAAAGAGGCAGATGGATCTAAAGAATAACCAGGAGGTATTTGAGATATAACGCTTGAAACGTTGTAGATGTAATTGATTAGACCAGAGACTTCCATAGCCAAGAAAATAAAGCAAAAGAACGCCATACCCCTGCCTTTATCGTCTCGTTTTGTCAGCTCGACGATTGATAGCGAAGCAAACAATATCACCACGATATCAAAGATTATTGATAAGACTATTCCAATTGAATCGGCCGATGAAAATGCAGTCGTATTAACATAGAAGGCAATGGACATTGCGACTAGGAATAGGAATGCTGAGATGATTGGGATTAAACGTTTCATAGGCTGAGTATATACAAAACCATCAATAATGTCACATTAATTGATTAAGACAATAGAAAAGGGACACCGAAGCATCCCTTTAATTTGTTTTGTTAAGAGCTAATTAAGCAACCTTGACTAAACGGATTCCGTAAACCCAGATTGAGTAGCCGTTATCCATGTTGTGGACTGTTAATGTCTTAGCACCTGCTGCGATGTCGATCTGAGCAAGAGCCTTTGTTGTCCATTCTGGTGTATTTTCGTTTAATCCAGCTGCTGCATAGTTATCTTCTGAAGCACCTAAGTTAACGTATTCACCGTCATCAACTTTTACTTTGTACTTGTAGTCGTTCTGGAGAGCTTCTGTTGAGCCGTTGTTTGATGCTTTGTCGCCGTTAGCAATAGCTGTTGCAGAGTTCCAGTAACCTGCTGATGCGTTACCCTGTGATGCTCTAGCCTGTAAGTAGACATCATACTTTCCAGCTTCAACGCCTTCGATGTTCCAAACATCATCGAAGATGCTGCCCTTACCGAGACGTGTATTCTTTTCAGATGAGCCCTGTCCTGATGTTGCAGGTGTCTTCTGTCCTGAGACTAAGTCTGCTGCTAAATATTCATATGTCTTAGCTGGTGTTGGATCGACTGGATCTTCAGCTGGAGCTTCGACTGCTCTGAATGTGAAGTTATAGAATGTTGATCTGTAACCGCCAGCCATGACGAGTCTGATCTTGTTTGTTCCAGCGTGGAGCTTGAATGTGTATGGTAATTCGTATCCTGCCTTGGTGCTGTTTGACTTAGCAGCGACTGCTGTGCCGTCGAATTCCTGAACCTTGTCGTCGACATAGAGGATGTATCTGTAGTCATCGATTGGGTCGCCAGCTGTGTGGTTCTCTGTTGTTTCAACATATAAGCCACGTGTCCAGTCTGTGTCGCCTGATCTGCATGCCCAGAAGTCCATTCTGTTGTTTGACATCCACTGTGCTGCTTTTGCTGTGCAGAAGAGTCTTGCTGCTGGGAGTGACTTTGCCTGTTCTTCTGTGAGGTCGAAGACATATTCGAAATAGTCACCTGACTGCTCTGGGTTGAAGACTGCCTCGTGTGCGTCCTCTGATGGTGAACCTTCTTCATCTAATTCGACATCGTTTCCGATTGGGCGTCCCCAGAATCTTGCGCCACCATCTTCACCGATGACTAAGTGTTCTTTTGATGCTGCTGTGACTTCGCTAGCTTCGAATCCGAAGTATGTCTGTCCGCAGCCGTTTTCGCAGTTGTATAAGCGGACCTTTGCCTTGCCTTCTGGTGCAGGTGTGCCGTCATCCTCGCAGACGACGTTGTGTCCGAGGGCTTCCTGTGTGACTGTGTTGACTGAGTCGCAGCGTGAGCAGTCCTGGTGTCCTTCACCTGCTTCTGTACATGTTGCTGCCTTGTCCCAGACTGTTTCGCCATAGTCATGGCCTAATGCTTCTGATTCAACTACCTGTGTTGTGTTGCAGACTGAGCACTTCTGGTTCTGAACTCCGCCTTCTGTACATGTTGCTGGGTGTGATCCCTCTTCGACGTCGACCCAAGTGTGTGCGAGCTTTGAGATCTTTGATGTCTTGACGTCTCCGCACTCTGCGCATGTCTGCTTCTTTTCGCCTTCTTCTGAGCAGGTAGCTGGCTTTACGATCTCAGCTTCTCCATACTTGTGTGTGTGCTTTGATGAAGCTGGAGCCTTTGATGAAGTAGGTGTGTCTCCGCTATCAGTTGGTGTGTCTGATCCGCCACATGCGACTAAGCCAGCAGCTGCTGTGAGAGCTAATGCTGCTAACCAAATCATTTTGTTGGTCTTTTTCATATTTTTATTCCTTTCGTGGGGTTTACGAGTTAATGCTGTTCCCCCTATATCAACAAAGAATAGAAAACATGACGTTTTTCTGTTCTCTCGGTTTCTTTAGCAAAATTGTCTACATATGTCTTTTTCTAGAATATGACAAATATGCTATTTATCGATGACAAAGTTGCTAATTCAATAAATAAACACACGTGTAGTCGAATGTTAGAAGAAAACCGAACCATATTGGTCCGGCTTTGCTTTAGCAATTTTCCCTATAATCGTAGGAGTTTGGATATAGATGGAAGACAAATACTTCGTCAAGCGAGAAGAATCTCAGATAGAAATCCACTTTCGGTTTTCTTGCGACATATCCATAGAGGACATTGCCTTTTTCGTCTGCATAATTCGATCCGTCCACTACCCATCCGTCCGCTTCGAGCATTTCTTTATAGCGCACGTCTAATAAGGTATCCATTACTCTAGGCTGATAGATCTCGATTGTGAATATAGGCGCGTAGTCTTCTGTGCCAAACATATATTCGCCATCGAGTTCAGATGGGAATTCTGGGAATTTGGTGTATCTACTTTCGTTATGGTCTAAGAAGTTCTTGATGTATTCTGTTGGGAAATATTCAACAAATCCGAATCCTCCAAGCTTTTCCTGCTTATAAACCTGGAAACCTAAACCTAGAGGTCCTTTGCCAAACTTAACACAGATATTGAAAGCCTCCATGATAACGGATGGCTTTTCAAATACATGATATCCAGTTTTTTCGAAATAGAACTCGTTCTCAACGAAGCCCGCTTCGATTAATAATGGCATGTATTGTTCTGCAAAATCACTTACTGGTCGAGGATCAAAGATATCGATGATGTCACTGAATTCGTTATATTCATAGACTTCCTGGATGTAGCCTTCGCTTAACGGGGCAACAGGAAGATAATCATCCTCCATTGTGAGATCCTTCAATGCGGCTTTAGTTTCATCTCTCCAATCCGTGATGATTGCAGGAGCCTCTTCAACAACAATCCATGAATCAACGATAAGTCCAGTAGACTCAAGCCTCATGTTCAAATAGATATAGCCATTCTTGTTGTCTGCTTTCTTAGTGAAGACAGCATAATTCTTCTGAG
>JAKSVD010000087.1 GCA_024408305.1 Bacilli bacterium
CTTTGATGGAATCGAGTCTAGCTTCATAGAAGCTTGCATCTTCCGTGTGTCCTAAGGCGTTTCCTAAATGGAGCATCTTCTGGCAAGCGAGATAATAGAATTCATCGTATAAAGGAGATGAATCTGCGCCTGTTCCCCAGTCAATCCACTTGAATGTGCCAAGTCTCTTCTCAGGAAGTCCATTTGCTTCCATCTTCCAGAGCTTTAGGTATTCTCTAGCGATTGGATAGACCAATTCGAGAGATTCAACATCGCTGGTATGGAGATAATAGTCATCAAATGAGGCTATCATCGCGAGATTTTGGATTGTGATTTCGTTAGTGTTGTTTGATGGCCATCTTGATGGGATGATTCCGTCATCTAACACCCAACCAGGAAGGGTTCTAAGTGTTTTCTTGATTAATGATGTAGCGTTTGTATCAAATCCGTAGAATGTGAATTGGAACTGATTTGCCGCATCGCCTGCATATGGAGAACGTTCTCTATCTGGGCAATCCATATAGGTGTCTCTCATGCAGATTTCCGTTGTGTTTCTAGCCTCATTCCAGAGCTGGTTTGCATTAGCGTCATCTGAGACGAACTTTCCAGTCCTCTCTGTTGCATATCCGTTAGCGCGATAACCCACTTTTGTGAGCGTTACCCCTGCCGGGACATCAATATAGAGGATTGAACCAGTTCTCCAAGGAAGGGATTCAAATGACTGCTTTCCTGCTTTTGCAACATAATCGTCTTTGAAGTTGAACTGCTTTCCGGAGTCTGTCTCGTATGTGTTTGTATAGTAGACAAGATGTGCTCCCGCTTCTGCTTCAAGCTCTAAATATGGTGAGAACTGTCTATTTTCTCCTAGGGAGAACTTAACAGTCTTTGCTTCGGTGATCTTCTTTCCGATTACTCCATCTAAATCCTCAGCATCGATGATGTCTTTTGAGAATTTGATAAGAGGCATATCTGAGATATAAGTATCTCCATATGGAAGATATCCAACTTTTCCAACGGTTGTGGCATTGCTCCACGAAGAATCATCAAACGATGGGTCAATATAATCACCATTTGCTTCTCTAGCGTCATAATAGACATCCCATTCTGCGATGAAGGATGATGCTGGATGCTCTGGCCATTCGTCTTTTAAGAGGGTCTTATTTCTCCACTCCTTGAGTCTTTTGACCTTCCATGTGTTATCTGAAACAACTTTGTTATCGCCTAAATCCATTTCAAAGAGGAAGCCTGCCGCTCCGCAGTCGATATATGAATTTGAACTTCTACCAACATAATTAACGAGGGCGACAATTGTGTTATCGCCTTTCTTAAGATATGAAGTTAAGTCAACATCTTCATAGTATGAGTCCACCATTGTGGCGGTCTGCTTTGGACATCCATCGTAGACGACTAGGGTTCCATTAACGTAGAGATAGTATTTTGAAACAGCAGAGATATGGGCGATGGCTTTGGATGGGACTTCTCCAATAGCAACTTTCTTTCTTAAAGCAACATAAGAGTTTGCGATTGATTTCTCGTCCCAAATCCAAGATGCCTTCCAATCGGTCTTCTTGTATTTATCGATAGATGAAATGTATTTGATCTTTGATCTATCTGGTGCGACGTATTCTTTTTCATCAACACTTGAAGTATCTGCTGTACCTTCATTGAGTGATGAGCGCGCTTGAGCGCCGCCACAAGAGGCTAATAAAGAGGCAGCAAGAACGAACATCGCAATGGTTTTAGCGGATTTCTTATTCATAAAAACTCCTTAGAAACATAAGGGCAGCCCCATTTTGAGACTGCCCTTATTTAATGTTTTTGGTTAAATCAGGCAGTAATGTCTGGTATTACCACTTTGTGTAGACACCTGCGCCACAGCTGAATGAGTATGGCATATCGTGTCCTGCAACTGAGTATGTGTATGTGAATGAGAGGTTGTATGTTGTGCCGTCTGGAGTAGCTTCAACCTTAACAGTGTCACCGCACTTAATTGTTAATTTGTAGCCTGCCCATGTCCATGTGCTATCTTCGCCAAGTGCATATCCGCCTGCTGTGCAGTCGAATCTACCTGAACCGTCGGTGTACATCTTGTAAGATGCGCTTCCGTCTTCAGTTGTGAATGTGTACTTGAGTTCCTTTGAGCCTGCTGGATCAACTGGGACATCTTTGATGTCGCCTGTGAATGTTGCCTGGACTGGATCTGCATATCCTGCATATGGATCGTATGTTAATGTGACTGTTGCATTTGTTCCTGAGATTTCAGCAGCCTTTGTTTCAGCGCCGAATGTGAGAGTGAATGCACCAGCAACGTTTGTCCATGAGCCTGTTGTGAATTCTGAGAATGCAGCGATATTATCAGCTGAACCCTGGTGGACCCATAAAGCCTTGTGGTCATCAAGAACATAAATTCTTGAGTGAGCATCTGCACAATCTAAGTGTGCGACTGCGTTTGTTGGTTCTGTGAAGGCGTACTTCTTGCCCTGGATGAATTCGTTGTAATCAGCAAACTGGACTGTGCCGTCTGTTGTCATCTGGCACTCACGGCCTGAAACGATTGGGAGGTTGCATGTGAATGTGCATGAGCCGTCTGCTTTTGGATAGACTGTGTACTTGAAGCTGCCAACGTTCTTATCGCCGGTCATGACGTTTGTCTGATCTTCGCCATAAGTGATTGACATGATTGTTGCGTCATCGCCTTCTTCGTCTTTGCCTAAAGCCCACTTACCGTGGCCCCAGTCATATGAGAAGCCTTTGTTTTCCTTGTAGTCTGATGTGTCTTTTGATAAGACCTGGTAACCTGAAAGCTGGAGTGTTCCATCGCTATAGAGGTTGAGGATTGCCCAGTAGTCGAATCCGAATGATGCCATTTCATCATAATGGCCTAAATACTGAGCTGAGATTGTGACTTCTGCTGGAGCTACTGATGAGTTTCCACCTTCACTCTTTTCTGGAGTGGAGCCACCGCATGCTGCTAAGAACATTGCTGAGCATGCAAGAAGAATAGTTGTTTTTTTCATGGGTATAAACCCCTCCTTGTTGAATTTGACAACAATATAATTGGCAATTCGCTTTCTTGTTGTTGGATATTCAAAAACGGTATTTTTTAAGTCATAAATTGTAACTGCCACTCATTTTTTGACTATTAATCAACAATCGAGGAAGTTTGGAAATCCCATTTTTTGTTCGCGAGTAAAATTTTGTTAAAGGCGGGACAAGACTATGAAATATGGAATACAGCAATTGATGTTAGGACAGCATTTTAAGACGCAAAATAAAGCGATCGATCGACTTAACACCTTAGAGGATAATGGCTATGCGTGTATTGAGCTTGATGGCTTTATGATTAGGCATGTTCCATATATCGTTAAGGTCTTAACGGATATGTCCGGAATGCCAACGGGGAATTCAAATAAGTTCGATTGGGTCGAGATTATTAAGGAAACAGAGCTTGAAGTCATTGCAATTCATGAGGATCTAGACACGATTGAGAAAAAGATGGATATGGTCATTGATGAATGCAAAAAATTCCATTCAAAATACGTTGTTATTACGGGCATGTATCAATTCGATTACGACTCAATTGCGGAATTGGATAAACTAATCTCAAGATTAAACGAGGCCGGTAGAGCGTTAAAAGAAAAAGGAATCTCGCTCCTCTACCACAACCACAATGTTGAATTCTCTAGATTAGATAATGGAGATACGTCTTATTTATATATATTAAAAAACACGAATCCAGAATATGTTAATTTCGAACTTGATGGGTATTGGGCTACTGATGCAGGAGCAAACGTAATAAAATTGATTGAGACCCTGGGTTCAAGATTAAAGCTATACCATATCAACGACAGGCAAAAGAAGAAATACGGGAAGTCAATGACTCCAATTGTTAAATTCGATGCGTGTGAACTAGGAAATGGGGTAATGGATATCGAAGGGATTGTTAATGCCCTTAAGTCCACTTCTTGCGAGGCAATAATACTTGAAACTCACAAAAACTGGATTAACAAGAACCCATTAGAAAGCGCGATAATATCGAGCGAATTTATAAAATCTTTAATGTAAAAAGACTTGGTGTTATCCAAGCCTTCTTTATCATCCCATTATGATGTCTGGGTAATGAGGTTGCTCACTTTCGAACTTGAACATCGCGTTTGTGGAAAAATCTCCTGTTGTTATATAGCCATTTTTAATCACAAGTTCATGTTGGCTTCCATCGGTAAGGAAATAGGTGACTTTTTTATACCATCCACCCTCTGGCAACATTTCTCCTTTTGCCTTAACTATAGGTTCGATCTTTAAAACATTGATGTTGTAAACTATGTCTTCTGTTCTTTCACTAGTTCTAACCGTTGGGGTAGCTGTTTCAGGATTAACACCTAGATAGCCATCTTCGATCTCCACTTTCTTCAAGGTGAATTGGGTCATTTCTTTGGCCCAGTAATAAATGTCCATAAGGTAATAGGACTTATCTAGATAATATGGGTCATCACTTAACCTTAAAGTGGAATCGCATTCAGGCATTGTAAATGAATAATATGTATACCCTTCTTTTGAATCTTCCTTAATTGATTTTAAAGGTTCGTCATTCAAATATGGGATGAAGGATATATCCGTCACAATCTCCACTTTGAATTCGAAGATGTGACCGGCTTCATAATCCCCTTCTTTTGGGAAATTAGGAGATACAGGGAGAGCGGTTGATATAACGCTTAAATGATATTTTGTAGAATCGCTTATATTTGTTACTGAGCTAGTTTCACCATTCTCAAGACTTGTTGATGTTGTTGGAGCAGCGCAGGAAACCACTGCTATTAAGCATAATGCTGACGCTAAGAGAGTTGCTTTCTTATTCATAATGAATGCCTCCTTTTCATTCTTATAATACAAAGAGAGAGTATTTCAATATCTAATTTAAGGCCAATTAAGGGCGAAAAGAGAAAAAACATAATTGTCATCGAGGAAACTAAAAAAGAGGCCTAAATAGGAAATTAGACCTCTATTTAACAAATATTTGAAGTTATTACCAGATGACAACGCGCTTATTAGGAGCTAAATACATCTTGTCAGTCTTCTTGACGTTGAATGTTTCATACCATTCAGGGAAGTTGCGAGGCTGCATGTTTGCTCTTAAATATGCTGGAGCATGGACATCGATCTGGATGAGGAGCTGCAAATATTCAGGTTTTGCTTTCATGCACCAGACTTTTGCCCAGTTGGTGAAGTATTCAACATAGTTTGCACCATCCATTGTGGACATGATTTCAAGGGTGCAGGCCATACCGCCGTTATCTGCGATATTTTCGCTCACAACGAATGCACCATTGACTTTACCCTGTGGTAATTCGATGCCGTCGAATTCTTTGATCATGGCTTTGGTCTTCTGATTGAACTTTCTTGTGTCTTGCTTTGTCCACCAGTTATTTAGGTTACCCTTTTCATCGCACTTGGCGCCGTTATTGTCGAAGGCGTGTGAGATTTCGTGGGCGATGACTGCGCCGATTCCACCTAAGTTTTCGCTTCTTGTCTGCTTGATTGAATAGAATGGAGCCTGAAGGATAGCAGCTGGGAAGGTGATGTCGTTTGTAAATGGGTTGTAGCATGCATTGACTGTGTTGCCTGACATAACCCATTCATCGCGGTCCACTTCTTCATTGAGCTTGGAGAATTTGTATGTTGCAACGATCTTCTTGAAGTTAGAGACGTTCTCAAATAGTGAAAGCGATTCATCGTATACCATCTTGGAATAGATTGGATCAACCTTATCTGGATAGCCCATCTTTACGCGCATAACAGATAATTTAAGGATCGCTTTCTCTTTGGTCGATTCTTCTAAGAAGTCGTTGTTTGCGATTCTATTCTTATAGGTCTTGATGATGTCATTGACCATATCGACGACATCTTTCTTTGCCTCTTCTCCGAAATATTTCTCACCGTAATATAAGCCGACTGGTTCATTATAGAATCCGCCTGCTAACTGGTATGCAAATTTCTCAAGTGGCGTGACAACCTGGATGCCCATCAACGCTCTTTGGAACATTGAACCGATGTCTCTAGCCTGTTCACTTAAAAGTGAGCTTGCGTGTAAGATGCAGTTGACGTATGCCCAATGCTTATACTGTTCAAGCTTATTCTCGTTGAAGATTTCGCCGAACGCCTTGAGGTATCTTGGTTCGGTAACGATGATGGTTTCAGGAACTTCGTTGAATAATTTCATGAGAAGCTTCTTGAATTTGATTGGCTTTAAGAGGATATTGACGCGTGATGCCTTCATTGGATTGTACATTGAAGGGTAATCGCTCCACTCCTCGCTGCTCTTTGCGTATTTTGCGATAACTTCATCGAATGCTAAAGCATCCTGGACATATAAGCCAGCTTCTTCCTGGCTTAATCCTGCAAGAATGAGGATTTGGATAGCCATCTGGCTCCAAAGTCCAACCATCATCTCCTTCTGCTGAGCCATCTCTTCTTTATAGTAGGTGGTGTCAGGAAGTATGGTTGATGCTCCTCTAAAATAGACCTTATAGATAGATGTGTTCTTCTGATCTGGGTCTAGATAGATGTCGAATGGCAATGGGATAGATGTAAGGAAGATATCCCCCAACTTTCTATTTAAAGAATTGATGTCGGTGACCTT
>JAKSVD010000088.1 GCA_024408305.1 Bacilli bacterium
TTGACTTCTACCGGCATTCGCTGGCAGAAGTTTTTTATTACTTCTTACGAAGCAAGACGATCAAGGCGATGGCGAGGCCCATCAAGACGATGATTTCGTCCAAGAGCATCATCCTTTCTGGAGAGGTTGTCCTAGGTTGACCGTTTTTGACATAACAAGTCCTCCTATTAATTACTAGAGCGATTTTTGGATTTTTTCCCAAAATTTTTTGTTTTTATGATTAAAATTCTGCAAATTTAGGTTAAATATTGCCTTAATTGTCAAACATAATAAAAACCGCCTTCATTTTTGAGGGCGGCTTCATGATGTTTAGTCTTCTCTAAATTGCAGTTCGTATAATGATTTGTAAATGCCCTCATGTGAGATTAAGTCTTCATGAGAACCAGATTCAACGATGTTGCCTCCGGATATAACGAATATCTTTGAGGCATTTTTAATTGTTGATAGTCTGTGGGCAACACATATGGTTGTTCTACCTTTACATAGCTCATCAAGGGCTTGCTGAATTAAGAATTCTGTTGAGTTATCAAGAGCAGATGTGGCCTCATCAAGAATTAAGATAGAAGGATTTTTGAGGAAGACCCTGGCTATTGAGATTCTCTGTTTTTGACCGCCTGAGAGTTTCACTCCTCGCTCACCTATTTCAGTATCGATGCCATTTGGAAGAGTGGAGACGAATTCATCTAATCTCGCTTTCTTTATTGCTTCGTTGATTTCATCCTCTGTTGCATCAAGTTTTCCGTATGTAACGTTATCTCTGATTGTGCCCGCAAAAAGGAATACATCCTGCTGGACAATGCCTATATGGCTTCTTAAGGATTTAAGGGTAGATTCCTTAATGTTATGGCCATCGATTGTGATTTCGCCATTTTCGATCTCATAGAATCTAGGTAAAAGATGGCAGATTGTGGTCTTGCCTCCTCCGGTTGGGCCAACAAGAGCGACTTTCTCTCCAGGTTTAATATCTAAAGACACGTTGTTCAAAACATCTTCGTTGCTTGCCTCGTATTTGAATGTGACGTTTTTAAAGGAGATATTGCCTTCTATGCTATCGAATGCATAAGTTCCGTCATCGTGTTCTTCTTCGGCGTCCATTATCTCCACGAATCTCGTGAATCCTGATACGCCTTCTCGATATTGTTCCATAAAGCTTACTAGTTGGTTGATTGGTGCAACAAAGAGGTTAACAGAGATTAGGAATGCAGAATAATCGGCGAATTCGAGTTTTCCTAGGGCAATGAAGATTCCGCCAACAACCAATATAGCAACATTAAATGCATCGGTTACGAATTGGGATGTAGAGAAATAACCAGCCATAGCTTTAAGAGCGCTATTTCTAGCGACTACGAATTTCTTATTTGAGACTTCGAACTTTTCGGCTTCCTTGTCTTCGTTCGTGTAGGCTTTGGTTACCCTGACTCCTGTGATTGAAGACTCGATTGAGGCATTGATTGAGGCCTGGGCTTGTCTAGCCTCCTTGAATGCGTTCTTCATTTTCTTTCTAAATAAGAACGAAACGCCAAAAAGGAGTGGGACCATAGCGATTAGCATTAGTGCTAACTCCCATCTTATATATGAAAGATATACTGTTGCGCCGATTAGGGTGAAAGATGCGATAAAGATGTTCTCCGGTCCGTGATGAGCGAGTTCTGCAACCTCAAACAAATCATTTGTCATTCTTGTCATGATCTTGCCGGTCTCATGCTCATCGAAGAATGTGTATGGAAGCTTCTCAATTTTATTGAATAGTTCGCTTCTCATTTGGGCCTGCATTCTAATGCCCATGATATGTCCGTAATACTGGATGAAGTAACGAAGACCCCATCTGATTAGATAGATGCCTAGCAGTATTGCTCCAAGAATCAGGGTAAGAGTGATTTCTCCACCAGATCCAATATTATTTAGCATCCTTCTAGTGATGATTGGGTAGCCGATGCCGATGATTGCAACAAGGAATGATGCAACCATATCGAGCGTGAATAGCAATTTATGTGGTTTGTAGTAACTTATGAATCTCTTTAACGGTGACATATGATAATTCTAAACAAAAATTCTTCAATTGTCTTAATAAACAATGGAAATATAAAACTCCCTTGATTGTGCACAAGGGAGTCAGTTGTTTTCTTAGATTAAAGGGATGTGACTTCATCGAATGGATATTCATCGATGTTAGTTTTGCACCCAACCGTGTATTCGCTTGATTTGGAGGCAAATTCTTTGAAGAACTTGGAATATCCTTTAACGTCATCAATCTTGGCTCTAACAAGCTCTTTCTTTCTAGAGATTCTCTCCTTCTTTGTAATGCCGGTTAGATGATTGAGGTCCGCTGTTGTTGCAAGGACTCTTATGGATACTGGTTTATCAAATCCTCCTAATGCACCGATGATGTAGTTGGTGAATTCTGCTTTAGTTGGAGCAAATCCATCAAGATATTTTCCGATGCTCTTGAAATTGGAATAAGTATTGGCGACATTAGGGTCTCTATATGATCCCAAAGAAACCGTTCCTGTTCTTGTAATTTGGATTGCAGCGCCGTATGCTCCGCCTTTGACTCTAACCTCATCCCATAGATAGCCATATCTTAAGATGTGCGAGACAAGTGGTGCGGTACCGGTATATTCCATACCAAAATCACCTAGATTTGCAGCGATTGCGTTATATGAGATCTGAGCAGGGATAACTAGTGCTTTCTTAGATGTTCTATCCTGCCCTCTTTCAAGATTGTTTGCTTCGTATTTCTTTTTGAGTTTGATGGACTTCAATGCTTCTTTAGTTGTCTCTATGTTATTCTCGTTCGAGGTGATTGTGAGCATTGCCCTGTTCTTGGCGAAGACTTTCTCGATAATCGCTTTGAAGTGGGACTTAAGATCCTGGATATTGAAATTATCCATGATTGCGTTTAGAGCAATGTATTTGTTATATCCACTGATGTTGGCAGTGATTGAAGAGACTGCATCATGTTCAGATGAAGCGCTAGCCATAGCTACTCCCATGCCGTTTCCGATGATGCCCATTCTTTGTGAGTTGATCATCTGGGCTAATGTCTGTTTGATCAGCTTTGAATCGTATTTTGAGGAATAGACAATCTCATTGAACATCTCTGGAATCTTCTCAACATTCTCAGGAAGAGAAGAAGCGCTGAATGTGAGCATTGCAAGATATTCTTCTTTGCTTGTTCCGATGAACTGCAT
This sequence comes from Bacilli bacterium, assembly GCA_024408305.1. Classification (GTDB taxonomy): domain Bacteria; phylum Bacillota_I; class Bacilli_A; order RFN20; family CAG-826; genus UBA4951. The sequence continues at coordinate 3,192 of JAKSVD010000088.1, forward strand.
GCCGAAATTAATATCACCTAAATATGTTTTGGCATATTTTCCTAAATCGGTTAATGAATAATTCTTTGTTGGAACATTCTTGAAGATTGATGTTAAGAGATCTAGATAAATCAATTCATCGTTTGATAGTCCTTTGACATCGAAATAACCATTTATATAGACGATGCCTCTGGTATCGGCAACGTGGGTGAGGGCTTTAACGCCTTTGATTTTCGTTTTCTTTGAATCTAGCCAGTTAACGGTCATAGGAACTTCGCTTAATTTAAGGGTTGGTAGACATTTGAGTTCCTTTGGAGTGTCTACATGTGCCTGATATTCGAGCAATTCCTTGGTGGTTTTAACCATTGACTTGATTTCGTCGGATGTCATTGATTCCTTCTTGGCTTTCATCATCGCATCCATTTTTGCTTCTTTTTCTTTTCCTAAGGTCTTGCTTGGGGTTAAGACAACCTGGACATGGTGATTGGAGTTGAGGATGTATTCTTCAAGTAATTTCTCGAAGTATCCATTATTGAGTTCTTTTCTATATTTCTCGTAGTATTTTGAGAATTCAAGATGATCTGCAAGGTCTCCATCGTAATTGAAAGAACCCATCATCGACATCGCCATGGCAATGCCTTTTGGGAATCCTCCCATATCACATTCTCTATCCTTGAATTCGAAATTGTTGATTGATGCAAGCAAGAGACTCTTATCGATTCCTTCTTCAACAAGCTTCTTTACCTCATCTTCGAATAACTTTCTGAATTCTTCTTTCTTGCCAGGATTTGTCTTCTCGAGTATTACATGGTATCCAGGCATGATGTTGTCATCATCGATTCTTGTGCCAAAGTCCTGACCAAGTTTCTTATCAAGCATTGCCTTCTTGAGAGGGGAGCCATTATCGCTAGTTAAGGCGTCATCAAGAATTCTCCATGCAAGTTGGGTTTCCTGATCGTTGAATTCTCCAATTGAATAACAAAGCGACATATAGGTGTTATCTTTTATATCTTCTTCTGGGCCAATCTCGTATTCACCTTTGTAATCAAGGTTAACAACTGGTTTTTGTGGGGTAATTGAAAGCTTTTCTCCTTTATCGTAGTTGGAGAAATATTCCTCATCGATATGTTTGAGCTTCTCCTCGATGTCCATTTTTCCGTAAAGGAGAGTCATCGCATTCTGTGGATTATAGTGTCTCTTGTAGAAGTCTTTATATGCTTCATATGTGAGGTTAGGGATGTCATCTGGTTCTCCGCCTGAATTGAAGCGGTAGAAGGTATCTGGGTACATTGCCTCCAGTGTCTTCTGAGTTAAGACCTCAGACACTGATGACATAGCGCCTTTCATCTCGTTATAGACAACTCCCTTATATGATGGGATTCCCTCCTCATCCATGAGTTCGTAATGCCATCCTTCCTGAAGGAATGGTCTTTCATCAGTCATTGACTTTGGATTGAAGACGGCGTCGAGATAGACATCCATGATATTGTCGAAGTCTTTTGGTGTTTGTGAAGCGCATGGATACATTGTCCAGTCGTAAGCGGTGAACGCATTGAGGAATGTAGCAAGTGAATTCTTCAATAGGTTTACGAATGGTTCCTTTAATGGATATTTCTTTGATCCACACAATAAGCTGTGCTCGATGATGTGGCAGACGCCAGTTGAATCTTCTGGCATAGTTCTAAAGCCGATTGCCATAACACAGTTTGTGTCATCGCATTCTATGTATGCGACATGTCCACCGGATTTGATATGTTCAAATTCGTGTAATGTAGCGTTAATGTCATCGATTTTTCTGCTATTTTTAAGCGTAAAACCGTATTTTGTTTCACCAATATTCATAAGTGCTCCTTTGTTTATTGCCTACATAAAATAGTATATGAAAATGGAAAAGACACTAAATAATTTATTAGCATAGATATATCTACGCATGCACGAAGAGCAAAATTCTTTATAGTGTTGCAGGTGTTATGTCGCTGGAATATGGAACTAGAAGAAGGCTTCTTATAAACATGTTGTATTCATTGAGTCGACCGTTGTTGTTCCCCGAATTCAAAGATAGAGTCTTTAATCCATCAGGTATTTCAACATCAAAGATATAGGAGCTTGTCCATCTCCAGTTGCTGCCTAGTCCAAACGTTTCCCCGAATGTTTTTTCCGTGCATGGCGAATATTCCTTTTCCCCGATTCTGATATAGCTTGGGCAGTGGGTAATTGTCTCGCTCTCGTGAGTCAGCCAATTCAAATCTTTTTGTTTATCTTGGGTTGAACCTTGCACATATACTTTATATCGACCTTTTAAGATGCCTGTTACGTCCCAGTCAACCAAGAACATTTGATTACCCATCATTTGGTCTGGGTTATTCAGATCTGGTTCTATCGAATCGTTTGCGTTTACCGTATCTAGTTCATAGATATCAAAAACATCACAGTCACATGAACTAATGATCATTCCACGATCTTTATGTGGCGAGCCCACGCTGTGATCGTGCTCTTTTAATGACAAGGTGTGTTTAAAAGCATTCTCACCGAAGATAGCAGTTTTGTTGAGATAATATTCGTCTTTGATGTTGAGAGCGTAGTGAATGGCTATTTCTCCATCTAAACCTTCGTAATGGTATGTATCCTCGCCAGTAGATGTTGCTCCATCAACTTCTAATATCTTAAACACATCATCTGATTTAATCTGGAAATCAGACTTATAAAACACATCCTTGCTAGTGTCTTGAATGATCTCTATGTGTTCTTTAGGATTGTCATAAACCAAAGCGATTGATGACGGTCCATTTTTAGGCGAATGCCGCTCAGCAATTACTTCATTGCCTTTGCAGTATTCTTCTAGGGCAATGCCTTTTGCGTAATCTCCATATGACACAATTGTGTTATCTGAAAATCCATGTTCACTGTAGAGGACATAATCAGCGTTTAATCCGTCATCTCCGATCCATTTGATTGGTGTCGGGGAAGTCGATAATTCAACTAATGTGGATTCTTCTTCTTTATCAAGAATCTGATTCTTGTTTAAGTCTTTGAAAATGGAAATTGGCTTGGTCGATGTTAATGAGAATTCATCAATCTCAAGTTCGCCTTCTCCCTTTTCAAAAGAGATAGTTACCGGTATGGCGTTAGTGGTCTCGTCCAAATAGACGAATGGCTTCTTAGTCGTTGTTCTAAAACCGCTCATCGTAAGTGACATTTCTTTTTGATCTTCTTGGGCGGAATGACTGCACGCAAAAACAGTCATCGCAAGGGACAAAAGGATGAAGATGCCATATCTGTTTCTTTTCATGCCAACATTATATTCTTTTTAACATATTTCACCAAGAAGTCCCCTATCTTCTATAAGTAGGGGAGGAATT
>JAKSVD010000089.1 GCA_024408305.1 Bacilli bacterium
AGTTTAATTGCCATACTTACCAACCAAATGAGGATATGATTAAGCCAAGGTAGTAAAAGACGACTAATGCGGTCATTATTCCACCGATGACGACGGAAACGACATAACGTCTTCTATATTCGCAATTCTCATTTGTTAGAGATAACCCAACAGCTCCGATTGCAATACCGCCGACTCCGGTGATGATTGCAAACCAGATGCCCATGATCGCAAACATTCTTTGCGTCCAGTGTGGGATCTTGTTTCTCTTGCCGTTTCGATCAACGTCCTGTGGGATAGGAGTTTCTTCAACTGCAGGCTCAACAGGAGCCACTTCAACTGGCTTTTCTTCTTGGATTAGTTTTCTACCGCAGTAGCCGCAGAATTTGGCGTTATCTTGGCTAGGTGCGCCACAGCCTGGACAGTATTTCATCTTATTTTCCTAAGATTTCCTTGCAGATCTTCTCTTCTTCGACGCAGTTCTCAGAGATAGGCTTGCCGTAGTAATAAGCTGCCATGAGACCTGGACCGACATTGATGCCGGTTGATCTATGGACGTTAGTTAAGATAACTTCCTTTGGATTAATTCTATTTTTGAGAAGTTCGATGAACTCAAGAGCAAATTTCTTTCTGTTTGTCTGAGCAACGAAGATGATCTGCTCGCTTGGGTTAACGATTGTTCTTTCGATGTACTCAAGGATTGCCTCATATGCATTTGACATACCCTTAGCTTTGCCGATGACAGTTGTTAAGCCATTCTGGTTGAAATCACCCATTGGTTTAACTCCTACGAGTGTGCCCATGAATGCCTTGAAGTTGTTGAGTCTACCCTTCTTTGCTAAGAATGAGAGATCGTCTAATGATCCCATCTGGTGGTAGCAGTTCTTGTTCTCTTCGACCCAGGCAAAGACTTCATCAAGTGACTTGCCCTCTTCTCTAAGAGCGGATGCCTTGGTTGCGATTAAGCCGAATGCGGTTGAATATCTTAATGAGTCAACGACTTTGATGTTTGCCTCTGGATGCTTTTCTAAGACGATTTCCTTTGCAGCGTTAACAAAGTTATATGTGCCTGAGAGTCCGCTTGAGATTGTGAGGAAGAGGATGTTGTTCTGTCCTGCTTCGATGACGTTGTTCATGTAGACTGCGACTTCGTCTGGAGATGCAGGAGCGGATGAATAGCCCTTTGGGTTCTTCTTTAAGTCTGTATAGAAGGCTACTGCTGCTTCTTCATTGTCCCAGTGGCAGGTTGAGACCACTTCGTTTCCATCTGGTCCCTTGATATATCCATTCATGACCTTGATGTCGAATCTTTCCTGCAATTCTTCATTTAAATCGCAGGTGACATCACAGATGATTTCAAAATTCTTCATTTTAATACCTCGTATTTTTGTTCCTGCATATATTAGACAAAAACAAGGGTGTTAACAACTCCACTTTGATAAATACTGATAAGTCAGTATAATGACACGGTCAAAAACGGGAGAATTGTTATGAAGATTGCATTATATATTTGTCTAGGAATTGTTGGATTGATAATTCTTTTCTTCTTGTTCGGCGTTCTCCCAGTACTTCCAATTGCAATCAAAGTCCATAAGATGCAGCTTAAGCGTGGCGGGAATAATACCTGGGGACGCGAATGTTCTTGTCTAACTAACGAAGAGCAGGTCCAGATGTGGAACGAAGGCATGGCATGGTTTGAGACGGTTAAGGATAAGGCAAGCGATGTTGAGACGATTGCTCCTGATGGCATCAAGCTTGTTGGACAATATTTCAATTTTGGCGGTTCCAAATGCGTGATGATATTAGGCGGTAGATGCGAGTCATTATGCTATTCGTATTATTACGCAAAACCATATGTTGAGATGGGTTATAACATCTTGCTCGTTGATGGTAGAGCACACGGCAATTCCGAAGGTGAATATAACTGTGTTGGCTGCAAGGAATATAAGGATATTCTTGGCTGGATCAAAAAGGCTCATGATGAATTCAATAATGAGAAAGTCTTATTGCATGGCATCTGCATCGGCGCTGCAACAAGCACATACGTTGCGACATCAAAGAAGTGTCCTGACTATGTCGAGGGATTGATCGTTGATGGGCTCTACTACTCTTTCTATCAGACATTTGCAAACCACATGAAGGCAGAGCATCGTCCAGTTTTCCCATTCTGTTTGATCATCATGTTCTTGATTGGAGTGAAAGGGGGCAAGAATCCAGTGTTCTTCAAACCTGGTAAGCTCATCAAGAAGTACAAAGGACACCTTCTTATGATTCATTCGAAAATGGATGTCTTCTCACTTCCGTATTACGCAGAGAGGATGTATGAGAGTTGTCCATCATCAACCAAGAGAATCGAATGGTTTGATGTCGGTGCTCATTCTCATGTAAGAATCAACAACACAAAACGTTATGACGAAGTCATCAAGTCATACGTTGAGAATGTCATTTCTAAGTAATTAGGACTTAACAAACGTTCCTTGCGTGCGAGGGACGTTTTTTCTTTAGAAAGAGTTTGTGAAAATTGCACCTCAAAGTGAAAAATCATCATTTGAAGTGCAAAAATGTTTGAATATTGCACTTGAATTAATTATTATCCTGCTAGAGGTGCAAAAATGGATCTCAAGAAGCAATATTACAAACTGAGCAAAGATGAATTCGATTCATTACTTAATGGTCTTAAGAACAATCCTGTGACTAAGCATTTTGATATCGGGAATAATAAGTACTTCTACTACCAAGACCCATCTATCACCCCACTGCTAGTTGAAATAAATAAACTACAGGTAAAGTTTGATTCTTTGATTGGTTTATTCAGCAATTTTGGGATATCTCAGCTTGTACAGTCTTTCTTGCTGAAGGAGATTGAAGCCACAAACAAAATCGAAAATATCTATTCAACTAGACACGACATCTATTCAGTTATCAATAAACTACAGCAAGGCAAGAACAAAAAGCTCTTATCTATTGTCAATTCCTACAGCGCATTGCTCAAAAAAGAATTCTTTGGGGTAAATAAGGTCGAAGATCTAAGAATCGCCTACGACAGTGTACTATCCTCATCGATCAAGAAAAGCGATATGCCTGATGGAAGATTATTCCGTAAGGGACCGGTCTACATTTCGAATGGGCTTGAGGATGTGCTTAAGGGCGTAGCGGGAGAAGAAAACATTATCAAATCTTTAGATTGTTTCCTTAAAGTTTATGATGGTGATGGCGATATTTATGAGAGAATGTGCATCGGCCACTTCTTGTTGGAAACGACTCATCCTTTCTATGATGGGAACGGTAGATTAGGAAGATTCTTATTCTCTAATAGACTGTTCAAAGAGAACGGCACATTATTCGCGTTCTTGATTTCGTCTGCTTTTGCCAAGAACAAATCAAAATATTATAGGAGCCTAGAGGATGGGAATGATATCCACCAATTCGGTTCCATCAATCAGTGCGTGGAAGGTCTTTTAAAAATACTCATTAAGGAATTGAATGAGCAGCTCGTTGACTTAAATGATAAGTTAACACGTATTAGGAATATTTCTCCAATTGAGGGTTTAACTAAAACAGAGAGAAGAATGTATAGCTTCCTAATGGAGGCGACTGTCCTTTCCGATTTTGGGGTCTCGAATGAGGAGATAATTAAGGAATTAGACATTAGTAAAAGAACCTTGATGTACTCTTTAGAGAAATTCAGGGGCCTAGGATTAATCGAAGACACTAAATTTGGTAAATTCACTTATCACAAAATCGATATGCAGTAAGAAAGGAACAAGCTAGTTAGCCTGCCCCTTCTTGGTTAATTGTTTGAAATATAGGCGATTAGAGCCTCTTTGGTAAGTCCAACGGATTCTTTTACGTTATTTGGATCGAAACGGTCGTAGAAGGCTTTTGGAATGCCAAATGACTTAACTTTCACTCCAAGTGGGGAGAGGAATGATGCGACTTTCTCCCCATACCCTCCATCTAGCGATCCATCTTCAAGGGTGATGATGAGTCGGTAGCCATTTGCTAGGGTTGAATATAATTCTTCATCGATGCCTGATACATATCTTGGGTTGATGAGCGTGGCGTCTACCTCTTCTGCAACTTCTTTGGCTAATGGGTATGTATTGCCAACAGCGATGATAGCAACATCTTTTCCTGTGCGGAGGATTTCCACTTTATTGATTGCTGAATAATCTTTTGCAACTGGAGTGTCTCTATGGGTGATTGGACCAACTGGGATTCTAATCGCGGTTGGATATTCAGTCTGGTTCACACTCCAATCGAGCATTGCAAGGTATTCCTCTAGTGTCTGTGGAGCAAGGTATACGAGATTTGGGATGCTTGTGAGCATGCCGATATCATAGATACCTGAATGAGTTACGTCTCTAGCACCTGTAATTGATGCTCCTCCGATAAGTAGGGTGATTGGAGATTTATTGATGCAGACATCCTGGGAGATTTGGTCATATGCCCTCTGGATAAAGGTTGAGGCGATTGGGAAGACTGGCTTTGCTCCGTTTTTGGCTAAGCCTGATGCAATAGCCACTGCAGTTTCTTCTGCAATTCCGACATCTAAGAACTGTTTGCCGAGTTCTTCTCTTTGTTTTGGACCTAATCCATTTGCTCCTGCGCTTCCTGCAGCAAGGACCATAAGGGTTGGATCTTCCTTGGCTTTTTTAAGGAGATATTCCACTGTTGCAGCTGTGTAGTTATATCCGCCTCTAGATGGGGACTGGCCTGTTGCTATATCAAATGGCATATGCCAGTGATAGGCTTCTTTGTTTTCTTCTGCAAATCTATAGCCTTTGCCTTTAAGTGTTACGGCGTGGACCACGACTGGTCTTGGGTTATCTTTGACCTTATTCAAGACATCGATCATCTTGTCAATGTTGTTGCCGTCTTTTACGAATACGTAGTCTAAGCCCATTGCCCTAAAGATGTTGACTGGGCATAGACCATCGGAATCCCTTAGATCTTTGAGGCCTTTATACATGCCTCCGTGATTCTCGGCAATGGACATGTCATTGTCGTTTACAACGATTATGAGATTGGTGTCCATCTCTCCTGCAACGTTGAGGCCTTCTAGCGCTTCTCCTCCTGAGAGGGAACCGTCTCCAATGATTGCAACGACGTTGTAATTCTCGCCTTTGAGGTCACGGGCCTTAGCTAAGCCGATTGCAAGGGATATGGAAGTTGATGTATGGCCAACCTGGAACATGTCGTGTTCAGATTCTTTTGGCGAGGTATATCCTGAATAGTCTCCATAATGTTCAGGGATTGAGAAGCCTTCTCTTCTTCCTGTTAGCATCTTGTGGGTGTAACACTGATGGGAGACGTCGAAGACGAATTTGTCGATTGGGGAATTGAAAACTGTGTGGAGAGCGATTGTTATATCCACGATTCCCATATTAGGCCCGAAGTGTCCTCCGGTTGTGCTTACTCTTTTGATTAAAGCGTCGCGAATATCATCTGCTAAAACTAATCTCTCCTCGGAGGTTAATTTCTTTACGTCTATTGGGGAATTAATTCTTTCTAACATACTGTTTATCCTAAGTAAGTGAAGGCAAGCTCTAGGGTCTCGCCAATTAAGTTGAGGACATCTATTTCTTTAGATAGATATAAAGCCTTATAGTCTTTAAATGACTTAAGGTCATTATCTAACTTTGCAATTTTGTTTCTAAATGAGACATTACTAAGTAATGACTCGATTGATTGAGGTTCTTCACCGATGTTGAGTTCTTTCTTATATCCGAGTTTGATAAACGAATTCAATTGCTCTTTGGTATAGATGATCGGGGATTTGATGTCGAGGTCAAATCCTTTGATCTCCTCTCCGAGGTTCTCAATAAAGACATCAAGGATGCACAAGGTGATAAATGGGATTTTAGCTAAATAGCCCTTCCCTTCCATTTCGCATATGAGGTCTTTTGAATTTTCTTCAAAATAGGCGAATACGGTATCGGCGAACGCCTCGATTCCGGTAAGTTCTTCTTCTAAGATTTCGTTTTCCATAATTACTGATTGGTCAATGAACCGAATCTCCTGTTTCTATTGCAGAATTCTTTTAGGCAATCGATGAGGTCAGGTTTCTTGAAATCTGGCCAGTGGACTGGAGTGAAGATGAATTCGGCATAGGCAACCTGATAGAGAATATAGTTTGATAATCTCTGTTCGCCTGATGTTCTGATCATGAGGTCCACTTCAGGGAGACCCGCTGAATAGAGATGGTTTGCAACTGTTTCTTCATTGATGTCTTCTATTGCAATCTTGCCGTCTTTTGCTTCTTGGGCAATTTCTTTAACTGCTTTAAGAATTTCTTGTCTTGAACCGTAATTTAGGCAGATATTGAAGACGAAATTCTTGTTGTCTTTTGTTTTCTCAATTGCCTCTTTTAGGGTGATTTGAGAATGTTCAGGGAGGCGAGAGATATCGCCCATATGGGAGACGCGGACTCCTTTCTCCATGAATTCGTCTAAGTATTTCTGGAAGAATTCGTCGAGGTAATTGAAGAGATTATCGATTTCATCCTGTGGTCTATTCCA
>JAKSVD010000009.1 GCA_024408305.1 Bacilli bacterium
ATCATCGATTGTTACAAGAATGACAACCGATGTTACCAATGTCCAATTCGCATATCAGATGACGATTAGAGCATTATTAAGATCACCTCTGATGTTGATATTTGCCATCACGGTTGCATTCACAAAATCTTGGCAATTGGCCTCTATTTTCCTAGTTTTGGTTCCTTTTGTTGGATTCTTTTTGTTCTTCATTGCCAATAGAGTTCATCCTGTATTCGTTGAAATTTTCAATAAATACGATGGTTTAAACCAAGAAGTTCAGGAAGATATTGCGGGTATAAGAGCAGTAAAGGCATTCGGACGTCAGGAAGAACAGAATAAAAAGTTCAGAAACGTTTCCGAATACATCTTCAAGAAGTTTGTGAGAAACGAAAGAATCATTGCTTTTAATAACCCTCTTCTCCAGATCCTTTCTTACGGCTCTTCTTTATTAATTTGCTATTTGGGAGCGTATCTCATCAAGGAGTACGGGACATCATATTTATCAACTGGCGATCTTACATCATTACTCACTTATATTTTGATGATTATGATGTCATTGTTCTTGCTTTCTATGGTCTATGTCCAATGCATTATTGCAAGAAACTCTGGAGAAAGAATTGTTGAGATTCTTGAAGAAGAGCCTGATATCAAAAATAACGATAACCCAGTAATGAGTGTTGAAAACGGCTCTGTTGACTTCGAAAACGTTACTTTCTCATACGCATCAAACAAAGAACATAAGGTCTTAAAGAACATTGATTTGCACATTCCAAGTGGTGCCACAGTTGGCATCGTTGGCTCAACTGGTTCATCAAAATCTACCTTGTTATCGATGATAGCAAGACTTTACGATGCCGAAACGGGCACAGTAAAAGTTGGTGGCGTTGACGTTAGGGCGTATGATCTCAAAACATTAAGAGATGCAGTTGCTGTTGTTCTTCAGAAAAACGTTCTCTTCAGTGGGACAATTAAGGCCAACCTCTTGTGGGGAAATGAGAATGCAACAGATGAGGAAATTAAAAGAGCTTGCGATATGGCATGCGCTTCTGAATTCATCGAAAGGTTCCCTGATAAATACGAAACTATGCTTGATGAGGGCGGAACAAACGTATCAGGCGGCCAAAAGCAAAGACTTTGCATTGCTAGAGCATTGTTAAAGAACCCTAAGATTCTCATCCTTGATGACTCCACAAGCGCTGTTGATACACATACTGATGCTACCATTCGCGGATATCTTGCCAACGAAAGGCCGGATGTTACTAAATTCATCGTTGCAGAACGCGTCCTCTCCGTTAAGGATTGTGACTTCATTTTGGTTATGGATGATGGAATTATCGTTGATAGAGGAACGCATGAAGAACTGATTAAGACAAGCGAAATCTATTCAGATCTTGTTAATACTCAGATGGGAGGAGGTGATTTCGATGCCACCAAGTAAGTTAGCCGGCGCTCGTCCGATGAAGGTTACAAAAGAGCAGAGAAATCACGCAATTAAGCGCATTTTTGCATATGAAATAAAGTATTATCCATTTGAATTCTTTATGTCGATTTTCTGTGTTATCGGTTCATGCATCGCATCAGTTATGTCAAACTGGTTTGTTGGCATGGTCTTTGTTAATGAAATCTTAACCCCTCTTAAAGATGGAACGATGAGTGGAGAAGAAGTCATGCAGAAAATGGGCATGTGGGCAATTATCATGGCATCGGTTTATGCCTTTGGTATCATTTGCATTTACTTCTACAACTTCTTGATGTGTAAGTGTGCTCAGGGAACTCAGAAGAGAATTAGAGATGAGCTATTCGAGCACATGCAGACGCTTCCTTTATCATATTTCGACACAAGGACACGTGGCGATTTAATGTCGATTTACACCAACGACGTCGATACTTTAAGAGAAGCCATGTCTAGATCCTGGCCGATGGTTGTTAACTGTGTGTTCAGCATTATCACAGTCACAATTGTTATGTTTATAACCAATTGGATATTTGCACTTCTGGTTCTTGCTTTAACAATACCGATGTTCTTCTTTACAAAAGGTGTTACTAAACGTTCAGGAAAACATTTCGTTCAACAGCAAATTGCCTTAGGAAAAACCAATGGATATGTCGAAGAAATGATTAATGGACAAAGAGTCGTCAAAGTATTCAATCACGAGCAAAAATCAGTTGAGGGATTTGATAAACTGAACGACCAACTTTGTTACGAATCGACCAAGGCAAACAAGTTTGCAAACACCCTTATGCCTGTGGTTAATCAAGCAGGAAACCTCCAGTACATTATCCTCGGTTTGATTGCAGCAACTTTGTTGACATTCAAATCGCAGCTCGGTTCATTTGCCGACATGTTTGACGTTGGAGTAATTGTCACTTTCTTGATGTTATCAAAATCATTTACCAATCCAATTGGAAATCTTGCACAACAAACAAATGCGATAGTCATGGCTCTAGCTGGTGCAGCTCGTATCTTTGAACTTACCGATACTCCATCAGAAATAGATGAAGGATATGTTACTTTGGTAAACGCAAAAGAAGGGGAGAACGGAGAACCTATCGAGGTTCAGGAAAGAACCGGCAAATGGGCATGGAAACATCCTCACGAGTCAGGAGGAGTTACCTACACTTGGTTAAGAGGTAAGATCAATTTCTATGATGTTGATTTCGGATATGTTCCAGAGAAAGTCGTTCTTCATAACGTCACTTTGTTTGCAGAACCTGGACAAAAGGTCGCATTCGTTGGTCCAACTGGTGCTGGAAAGACAACCATCACCAACCTTATCAACCGTTTTTATGATATTGCAGATGGCAAAGTCAGATATGATGACATCAACATCAATAAGATCAAGAAATACGACTTAAGAAGATCATTAGGCATGGTTCTTCAGGATACCGAATTATTTACTGGAACAGTAAAAGATAACATCAGGTTCGGCAAATTAGACGCAACCGATGAGGAAATAATTGAAGCGGCAAAACTTGCTAATGCTCATAAGTTTATTTCAAACCTTCCACATGGTTATGACACCATGCTTGAAAAGGCAGGTACAAATTTATCGCAAGGACAAAGACAACTTATTGCAATCGCAAGAGCAGCCATAGCAAATCCTCCTGTAATGATTCTTGATGAAGCCACAAGCTCTATTGACTCAAGAACCGAGGAAATGGTGCAGAAGGGCATGGACGCAATTATGAAGGGTAGAACGGTATTTGTTATCGCCCATAGATTATCTACGGTTAAGAATTCTGATGTCATCATGGTTCTCGACCAAGGTAGAATCATCGAAAGAGGTTCGCATGATGAGTTGATTGCGCAAGGCGGAAAATACTATCAACTTTACACCGGAAACGCGATTAAAGACTAATAAAGGGCTGAATATTCAGCCTTTTTATTAACTCTAGTTTGTATTAAACTATGCACGCACTTGGAGGACTAGATATGGAAGAATTAAGATTAAACGACCAAGAAGAAGCAAGAAGAGCTAAGCTTGCTAAATACGAAGAATTGGGTATTGATCCATTCGGCTCACGCTATGAGTGGAAGGACAGAATCGTCGATTTACGTGAGAAATACGGCGAATTTACTGAAGAACAGTTCAATGAAAACCCAATTCCATGCAACATCGCTGGACGTATCATGATCATCAGAAGCATGGGTAAGGCAGCATTCTTTACTGTCAAAGACGAATACGGAACAATTCAGGTTTGGATTGGCAAAAATGTCGTCGGCGATGATAACTATGCAGTCTTTAAGCTTGCCGATACAGGTGATATCGTTGGCATCGAAGGCACAATGATGAAGTCAAGAACAGGCGAATTGACAATCAGGTGCGCAAAGTTCACACACATCACAAAATGTTTAAAACCACTTCCAGAAAAGTTCCACGGATTCACCGATCTCGAAGATAGATCAAGAAAGAGATATCTCGATTTAATGGTTAATGATGAATCAAGAAGAATTGCATTAGCAAGACCAAGAATCATCAGAGCTATCCAAAAATATTGTGACGATTTAGGCTTCGTTGAAGTTGAAACATCCATCCTCTCACCAATTCTCGGTGGAGCAGCAGCTCGTCCATTTATTACACACCACAACGCTTTAGAGAAGGACATCTAGCTCCGTATCGCAACCGAATTAAGCCGTAAGAAGAGTATGGGTGGCGGCATGGATAGAGTTTATGAAATTGGCCGTATCTTCAGAAACGAAGGCATGGACAACAGACATAACCCAGAATTCACAACAATTGAGCTTTATCAGGCATATGGTGACTTGAGAAGCATGATGGAGTGGGTTGAAGGTTTATTCCACAACGTTGCAAAGAACGTTATGGGCAAAGAAGTCTTCCACTGGCACGGCTATGACATCGATGTTTCTAAGCCATTCGCATCAATTTCAATGGCAGAAGCAATCAAGAACGCTTGCGGAGTCGATTTCACACAGGATATCTCTTATGAAGAAGCTGTTAAGCTTGCAAAAGAGCACAATGTTCCTCTTCAGAAATCATGGAACTCAACAGGATACATTATGCAGGCATTCTTTGATGAGTTCGTAGAGCCAACACTTGTTCAGCCAACATTTATTCACACTTATCCAATCGAAGTCTCTCCTTTAACCAAGAAGACAGAAGATCCTAGATTTGTTGATAGATTCGAAATCTTCATCGCGGGATGCGAGTTCGGTAACGCCTACAGCGAACTTAATAACCCATTCGACCAGCTTGAGAGATTCCAGGCTCAGTTAGCAGCTAGAGAAAGAGGCGACGACGAAGCCAACGATATGGATATGACATTCTTAGATGCTCTTCTCTACGGTATGCCACCTGCAGGAGGCATCGGTGTTGGTATCGATAGATTCGTCATGTTTATGACTGAACAGGACACAATTAGAGAAGTTCTCCTCTTCCCAACATTAAGGGACGATAAATAAGAAAAAATCCGCAAAAAAATGAAGAAGGTCGCAAAACGGCCTTCTTTTTAGTTGTTTTCAAGCATGATTTTGATGATTTCTCTATCTGTATCCCTCATGCCTTTTGACGCAAGTCTATTAACGGATTGTATTGTCTCTTCAACATTATCTTTGACGATTCCGCAGCCGGTATAGAAGTTGTTGTTGCTCTCTTGCATTCGGATGCCAAGGAATCCTGTTTCTAGTGATGCCATGATCTTGGCTGCACAAGAGGCTTTAGCGCCGTCACATATAATGCCAGAATCGATTGCCAAGCAATTGATTATTACGTTTGCGATTTGCTCGTATGTTTTACCTTTGAGGTACGAGATGCCCGCAACTGCACCGGCTCCGGCAGATACGACTCCGCAATAAGCAGATAATGTTCCAATTCCGCTCTTTAGGTGGATGGTAACAAGATTAGAGACAACTAGCGCTCTAATCATTTCCTCGTATTTTTTATTTGTTTCCTTTGCGTAGACAATTACAGGGACCGAACAGGTAAGACCCTGGTTTCCCGAACCAGAGTTAATGATAACCGGCATCTCGCATCCGTTCATACGTGCATCTGATCCCGCGGCAGCATATGCTTTTGCTTTTCTTTCAGCATCTTCCACGCCTGCATGAAGGTATATTTTCCCGATGTTTGCACCGTATTTGTTGTTGATTCCTTCTTTAGCAATTGCGAGATTGCATTTTATTTGTCTATCTAAAGCAGTGGATACATCTTCGATTTTGACAGTATTAGCAAATTCGATGATGTTTTCTATTGTTAACAATGATTTGTCGATTACTGTTTTCTTTTCTAATTCCTGAGAATATATTTCCACGTCATTTTGCTTAATGGAAACGATCTTTGTGTGGTCGTCGGCAATTCTTACGTAACTGCTTGAGCATTCGTTCTCCAACCTAATTGCAATGTCAAAGACATTTCCTTCTTCGCATACCTCGATTTTAAGCGGGAAGGATGTCATCATTTGAGCAATCACATCTTCATCCTCTTTTTTGGCGTTAGAAAGGACGGAAAGTTCTAAAGAGGCATCACCAGAGACCAAACCAACAAGGACTGCCGCCTTCAATCCAATAAGACCGCCTGTATGAGGTACAGTGACACTCTTGACGTTCTTAACGATATTTGGGCTAACGATTAATGTGGCCGATGTTGCAAGACCATCTAAATATGTCTTTGCTTTTGCGGTTGCATAGGCAACTGAAATTGGTTCAGTGCATCCCATTGCAGGAACGAGTTCTTCTTTGAGGATGCTGACAAATTGGTTGTATAGTTCGGAGTTCATGCTTAAATGATAATTAATCAAGAGGCAGTCTAACAATATTTTTGTTATCATAGCGATAAATAAAAGAACAAGGCGGTGTTTATATGATTACTGTTAAAGACTCATCTTATAGAGTGGTGCTCGTCATTCAGGACGGTAATGTGAAGGATTATTGCGGCCGAACTCTTTATAGATACGACAATGAATACTTAAGGGAATTTAGTGGACATATTAAATATAGATTCGATTTTGACACTCTCCGTGAGTTCAGCGGTAGGGCTCTCTATAAAATCGATGGTGAAGATATAAGAGACATGAGTTTCAGAACTCTTTATAGATTTGATGGTGGATACATCAGAAATTTCAGCGGGCAGATGCAATATACCTTTGATGGATATCCAAACCGAACAGAAAACTCGTCATCTTAGCCTGCCTTTTAGCTTGATCTACGCAAAAATATAAATACATTTAATGGTGTATATGTGTATTACATACATATGCTTTTGATTTTACGTATGCTACCCCATATAATGACCACACCAACAGGAGCCGCTATATGAAGATATTTAAGAAAACATTACTACTAAGCGCGACAGTATTTTTAGCTGCGTGCGGAGGAACGGTTAATCCTGGCGCCAGCTCGAGCAAGAAATTCTGGAACGATACAAACTGGGACGACGAGGTTGCAAAGATGATGTGGGATACCGCAGGAGCTATTGCACCTTACATCGCTCTTGAGGAAAGCTTTGAATACAAAGTCATTGATATGGAAGGCGATCCGACTTTCTATCTTATTTCAAAAGAAGACGGGGACCTCACTGGAAATTATCAGAAGATAGTTGAATATGAAGGATATGAATTATACGGGATCGATTCATCCGCTGGATATGAAAGATATGTTTACTCAACTCAGGTTGATGAATTAGAAGTCTTCCTTCAGTTTGATTATTATCCAGGTGGATATAGCTCTAAGGGATTTGAGATCTTCATGTGGAGCGATGTCTATGTAACGCCGGAAATTGACTATGATTTGATCGATGATTGGTCAAAAGAAGTTAAGGATGGGTTCATCGAAAAGTTCGGAGAAGTTATCCCTCTTGCTCCATTGTCAAAGGATTATGAATATATCTGGGTAGAAGAAGACTGCAATTTCATCTTCACCGACAAGGGTGGCCACTCCAACGCATTACTCCAATATTATGAATCTGTTAGAGAAAACAAGGATTGGCATTTCAGCTACGATTTCTATAACCAAGGCTATATTGTTTTCGAAAAGAATGCGGATAATGTCGAGAATGGTGTTCTTCACCTTAACATGAGGCACAACAACAAGACAGGATTCATCGTTGATGTTTGGATGACTATCGAGCCACCTCCAGTGATGATTACGGAATGGAGCGAAGAAGTCAAAGCTGCATTTAAACGTGTTTTTGACGATGAAAACGCAATTCCTTTAGCTCCAATCAGTGATGAATACATATTTGATGTTGGCTCACAGGATGAATATACGATCATTGATATTTTGGATCCGCATCCAATTGATGATTTCGATAAAAAATTCTCCGAGATTTTGATTGCTGCCGGTTTCGAGGAGAATGACTATTACTACCCTCGTTATGGATTCCACGTTTTCGAAAAGCTTTCAGAACAATTCCCAGATTACAATATCTGCGTAAATTTCATGGCTGTGGATCAGGGAGTTGACATCCAGCTTTATTTAGAGGAATCGCTTGGAGGTTCACACTTCACAGACTACTTCCCAGTAGACCAGATGAAGAACTGGATGAGCAAGTACAACATCGAATACAAGGAATTCCCTGGATTTGAATCTGCGGTCGATGGCAGATATTTATCGGAATCGCTTGGTCCGGATTTCTCAATCCAAATCTATCTTAATGAGGACAATAACAACCTCGAGGAAGAATATAAGAACGTCCTTGCAGCAGATGGATGGGTTATCGATAGCTCAATGCATGATATCCCAGGTAGCTATTGGGGTTACTTTGCAAGAAAAGAAGGATATGACTTCTATATCAGATTCTTCAGCATATTGGATGAAGGCGAAGGTGCATTAGTCTTCCACGTTTATCCAAATTCATACGATTGCACACAAGGCTTCCATAGCTAAACACCCAATGGAGCGGACAATAAATCCGCTCTTTTCATTCTTTATAAGAATTGACATTTCAACAACTTCATTCAATATAATCGAAAACATTAGAGATTTACGGAGGAAAAAGCATGAAGAAATCAGCATTAACAATGGTAATATCGTCAACATTCTTGCTTTTAACTGGATGTGGAGGAACTCCATCAAATAGTGAAAAGGACTCCGAAATCATCCAATCTTCCATCCAGTCTGACATAGCATCAAGTTCATCTATCAGCTCAGAGGAAATAGTCCAATCTTCTAGTGTTGTTTCAAGTTCAAGTAGCAGCGCACCAACACTATCTTCCAGCTCATCATCTTCTCAAGCCCAGCAGGATACTCCAACCGATGGATGGAGTTTGTGGTCAGAGGGTTTAAAGGACCAAGTTAATGGTTTCTTGAATAGCGCAAGCGGGATGGAATCTAATATCGTTTCGAACAGAATCCTCAACGGCGTTGTTTCTAATGGAGAGAGTTCCTATTCAGAATATTCGTTTAGAAAAGGAAAATTAGCTAGCGGAGAGCAAGCGTGCTATCAAAAGACCCCAACACAGACAACATATTATTATTACGAAGGATCAGCCATTGGTGGTTATGTTGAGAAAACATTAAATGGCGAAAAGGTTTATAGCAAAGCGCCATCGGCAACAAATGCAAAGTTTATTGGATATGACATGACTTCCTTGATGGTCAGCTCTGGAAAAGGAATCTGCGGAGGATTCGCCTCTTTATCAAAAATGGTGGAGAACGGAATTGCAAATGGCAACAAGGATACCAAATTCAAAATTAGGGATGATGGATTCGATATGGCGTATGCGATCTATTCAAAGACCTCGTATACATATTGGGATGCAGAAATCTCAGCAAAATTTGCAAATGACGGCACTTTAGTGGGATTAAAGTATAAATATGCCGAATCTTACGCTAAGAATGTAGATAAACATGAAGACGGCACATTCTCCTTTAAGACAGATGCTGTTTTGGACTACAAGGAAACCATTTATACAGCTGAAGCTGGGGAGTTAGACATTCTACCTCTTCCTGTTGAACCTACTGCTTTCTATTATTCCTCATTTGACGTTTATTCTAACGACACAAAGATTGAAGAAGGCGCAACCGTTAATGCGGAAGTTGGGGATGAAGGAGTAATCCTGGATGTTAAAAATCTTCTTCCTGTCACCGCATCATATAATTTCGATGAATGGATTATCAAAGTGAAAAATGAGGCTGGCAAGGAAGTAAGTGATGGCAATTATTTTGAGCCTAAAACTTCACAGCTATATTTGACCACTATCAGACAGACCGGAACATATTCAGTTACGATCAAGACAAAACAATTAGAGAAGCAATTTAACATTCAAATCGGGGCAGTTCACGCTGAATCCATCACCTTTACTGGCCTTAAGCAAGAAACTGGAGGAATGTCGCTAATCGACATCAAATCTTCTATTTCTGTTGGTGATACCACAAACGTATGCGCCTATGTTAATCCTGTTGGCGCTCCTCAGGATCTTACCATGGAGATTATTACACCTGTTGGCGTTAATGAAACAGACTATACATTTACCCAAAAGACATATAAGACAACAGATATGACTTTTGTCTATTACGTTTTCTCTTCTAAGAAAGCGGGCGCGTTCCAATTCAAGGCCACATCAAAGGATGATCCAAGTGTTAATGCTACTCACACAATCAATGTCCTTAATCCTTTGAATGCCGACGAAATATACAGCGGCAAATACTGCTATTACAATGAGTACACAAATTCACTGGGTTTAATCCTTGAATTTACCCCAAATCTATCCACTTCAAAGCTTGGAGATGGAGAAGTCAAGGTGACGACCGTCAGAACCGGAAAATATGGGTTATACACATATGCTGCCAACTCAACAGGCAAAACCATAACGCTTACGTATAGAACCGATGTTCCGGGAACGGTAGAGGATTTATTGAATGCTAGAATGACAAGTGATGGATCTAGATCAAGCGTTGTTCTCACATATCAAGAAGATCCTGTTGGATGGGCTACTAATTTCAAATTGCTCGATTGGCCGGATTACGAAGCTAAATATCTGAGATAGTTTTATTTCTTTCTAAATTGCCTTGATTGTTGCAAATCAGGGCTTTTTTCATACATATTCGTAAATAATTATCCAAAAATGGATAAAAATCCTGACATC
Organism: Bacilli bacterium; assembly: GCA_024408305.1. Classification (GTDB taxonomy): domain Bacteria; phylum Bacillota_I; class Bacilli_A; order RFN20; family CAG-826; genus UBA4951. The sequence goes on from JAKSVD010000009.1 coordinate 10,525, forward strand.
CTTTTTGGGCGTCACAGTTCAGTTATAATAACGCTTATGAAACGTAAAAGATTGGCCGTTTTGATATCATCGATTGCTGCAACCGCAATTGTTTTGCCTGTCGCTTTTTATCTAACCTTAATTGCGATACCTGTGAATAAAGATAGACCTAATCATATAAATAATGACACAGGCTATGTGAAGGCGCACGGGCGCAATATATATGACGGTAATGGCGATCTTTTGCAACTTAAGGGCTTTAATCTTGGCGATTGGTTTAATCAGGAGTGGTGGATGGCCTCATCAACAGTTGAAGGTTTTGAAACTGGCTATTACACACCAAAACGTGGATTAGCCGCGATGAAGGCAAATCCTAACCTCAACGATGAACAGATAGATGAATTACAAAAGATATACATCGATACCTTTATCCAAGAGATGGACTTCAAGAACATCAAAGAGATGAATATGAATGTCGTCCGCATCCCTTTAACTTGCTACAACTTCACAACCGACGGATATACATATAGAGAGAACGCTTTCGAGAAACTCGACTGGACCATCGAGATGTGCGAGAAATACGGTTTATATGCAATCATCGATAACCACGGTGCGATCGGCTCGCAAAACCATGATAACCATTCAGGGGCAGATGATACTTGGGATCTATATGGGAATGAGAAAAACGAAAACGCCACCATCGATGTTTGGAAGAAGCTAGCAACAAGATATAAGGATAACAAAACGGTTGCTGCCTATGATTTATTAAACGAGCCAAGAAGTGGTGCGGACAAATATGCGGGCAAGCTAAATTTTGATTTTTATGACAGACTTTACGATGCCGTTAGAGAAATAGATTCTAACCACATGATTATGATGGAGTGCTTTACTTTCCCGATCCACGGAGTAAACGCCAAGAAATACGGATGGGAGAACGTTGCCTATTCTTACCACATCTATAACATTACCCCGTTTAATGGCAATGGGTTTGTTTTGGATTTCTATAAGGCCACAACAAACCTTATGGGATATGATGTCCCAATCATCATAGGGGAGTGGTCGTGCTGGGATGAAAAGGAAAATTGGATTAAGTCCTTTGAATTCTTTGATGAGCAAGGATGGTCACATATTTCATGGACCGACAAGACAAACCAGTACATGTATACTCACGAAGACGGATTGGGCCCAAGAATGAAACCTTGGTCTCCTTTAGTGATTGATATCAAGCCTGCAAATTTATATAAAGACACATACGAAGAAATAAAAGAAGTGTATTTGCAAACAGGAAGTGAACACGCTACAACAACAGTCATATACGACATTTATATCGATAAATACTGCAAATAGTTAGGCTCGTTACTAGCACTAACATTTAAATTTGCTCAATTGATGATTGTTTTAATGAAATATTTGTTCATTTGCCAATCATTACAGATTTAATTTATCAAGATATTGAGCAAATCACTCAATTAAATGTACAAAACGATTTTTGTGAATTAACCTATAACCAATCAGAAAGGGGTTTCATCTCCCCTTACCACATATCAGGAGGAAATTTAGATGAAATTAAAACGCAATAGACCAAGTCTGTTGAAGGTTATTTCACCAATCGTTGTTGGTGCTTTTCTTGCACTTCCAGTCATCGGTGGCCTCAACAAGGCTCCAGTAGTTGCAGAAGCAGCTAACAATGGTTATGCAAAGCCAGCATATGCATCACAGGCAGATGCTAGTGCAGCAGCTATTGACATCAACATCAAGTTGACAGCAGAAGGTTCAGTTCTCTTAAAGAACAAGGACAATGCTCTTCCACTCAACAAAGCAACAGCTAAGGTTACAGTCTTCGGTGCAGCAGCAAGCTCACTCCAGGGCGGCACAGGAAACGTTAAAACAGTCTTAGCAGATGCAGGATTCGACGTTGCTTCAAACATCATCACAGAAACAGCTATCCCAACAGAAGCACTTGCTGATCATACAGACGTCGCAGTTGTCGTCCTTAAGAGAGGCGGCGGCGAAGGTTCAGACCTTCCAGTCAGCACTGGCGAATTAGCAGCTGACGCAACAGAAAACAATGGTTGGAGCCATGAATCTCTCCAGGTTAACAAGAATGGCGAAGATGTTAAGCACAACCAGATGCTCACAGCTAATGAAATCAGCATGATTAATTATGCTAAGGCACAGTGTGGTAAAGTCGTCGTCTTATTAAATACATCCAACGCAATGGAAATGTTCAACCTCCAGCAGGATGCAGACATCGACTCAATCATGTTCATCGGACGTCCAGGCGCAAATGGTATCAAAGCTATCCCAATGCTCCTCGCAGGCGAAATCAACCCATCTGGTAAATTAGCAGATACATGGGATAAGGATTTCACATCAAATCCAACATGGTACAACTCAATCGGTAACACACAGAACGCTGCTGGCACAAACGAATACATCATGCCAGATGGTTCATTGGCACAGAACAAGACAAGCAACGTCGGTAACCATGGTATTGACTACAGCGAAGACATCTACCTCGGCTACAAGTACAGCGAAACAGTTTACGAAGAAATCTGCCAGGGACACCTCGCATACAAGGATGGCAAGCTCACAAAGGCTGCTCCAACAGATGCTAAGGCAGAAGCAGATGCATGGTATGCTGACAATGTCGTCTACCCATTCGGTTCAGGCTTATCATACACATCATTCAACATCGGCAGACCAACACTCAGCTATGATGCACTCCCAGCTTCAGCAATCAACTCAGGAGTTGGCTACGAAGCAGCAATCAAGGACATCACAGTCTCAGTCAAGGTTACAAATACAGGTTCAGTCGCAGGTAAGGAAGTCGTCCAGATCTACTCAAAGGCTCCATACCACGTTGGCGGAATCGAAAAGTCAGCAGTCACACTCGTTGGCTATGCAAAGACAAAAGAATTAGCTCCAGGCGAAACACAGAAGCTCCAGATCAAGGTTAACATCCAGGATATCGCTTCATACGACTATAAGGATGCTAACGGCAATGGCTTCAAGGGTTATGAAGTTGAAGCAGGCGATTACGGAATCATCGCTGCAAACACCTCACACTGCTCACAGTCAGAGAACAAGGCAACATTATCAATCTTGGATGATGCTAAACTCGCATTAGATGACTTCTCAGGAGTCGAAATCAAGAACATCTGGTCATCAGGCAGATCACAGTCACTTCGTACAAACAACAATGACTGGAACTCAGACGGCATCGTTAATGATGAAGATAAGCTCTTCACAGAAGAACAGGTCCTCCTCTCCAGATCAGACATGGTTGGAACAAAGCCAGCTGGTCTTAAGACAGTCGCAGATGGCGATAATGTCAAAGGTGGATATGTTGTCACAGAAAAGTTCACAGAATTAGTCAACTACTATAACAACTACTCACTCAACAAGTGGGCTCCAAACCACGGTTACTTCGATGCTGCTAAGGACTACAAGCAGAACGATTACATCGGTGTCGAAGGCGGAACAACAGTTGTCCAGGCAACAAAGGACATGAAGGCTCCAACACTCCTTACATTAGACGGAACATATTCAACAATCGGCGAATACGTCCGTGATGGTGCAAAGATCTATAGAGTCACAAAGGCAATCGCTCCATTAACCTTAGTCATCAACGAAAACGGTGCAAAGGCTGATAGAGACTATGAAGTTGGTGAATATGTCCAGTACATCTCTTCAGGATTTGCAGGTGTCTCAATTAACAACGTCCAGATCACAGCAGCAGTTAAGGCAGGCGCTTCATTCTCAACAAGATCCAACTGTAAGGCTGTCACAGCAGCAAACAGACTCATCACTTCAGGCGATGATGCAAACGTAGTTGCAATCCCAACAAGCGATTACTTAGCTCTCTTCACAGTAGGAACCTCAATCGTCAACACAGGTTCATATGTCTACTCAGACAAGATTATGGTCGACGATGTCAACGGCTACAACGGCGAAGACAACGGATATGATGTCACAAAAGAAATGATGAGAGGCTGGAGCCAGCAGGCATCATCAGCAGCTCAGTCAGCAGCTAAGGCAGCAGCAGGCGACAAGTGGATCGTCTTCAATGATTTGAACGGCATCGACTTCTACGATGACGAATACACAATCACAACCGGCAAGCTCCGTGGATACACCAACAAGTCAGCATGGCAGGCATTCATGAACGAATGGACATGGGAAGACTTCTATGAAGGATGCTGGCAGGGCGGTAACGACGGTCAAGCAAGAGAAGCTCTTGGACTTCCAGTCGGTGGTATCGCAGACTCCCCAACATCATGGAACTCAACATACACATGGTGCTGCAACACAACAATTGCTCAGACATGGAATGTCGATCTCGGATATGACCAGGGTGAAGTCACAGCTTCATTAGGCTTATACAAGAACATGACACAGGGTACAAAGAGAGACCAGTGGTTAAACCCAGCAATCAACACTCACAGAACCCCATTCTCAGGCCGTAACAACGAATACTATTCATCAGACGGCTACCACGCAGGATACATGGCACAGGCTGTCGTCAGAGGCATCCAGTCATGCGGCGTCGGATCACACTTAAAGCACATGTTCCTCAACGACCAGGAAACAAACCGTAACTCAGGTGACTTAATGGTCTGGGCATCAGAACAGGCATTACGTGAAGTCTACGTTAAGCCATTCCAGATGGCTATCCAGGAAGGCGGAGCAGAAGGTGCAATGTCAGCATTCGCACGTATCGGCTGCGTCCCAACACCAGTTTCATACTCAATGGTCAACAAGCTCGTCCGTAACGAGTGGGGTGCAACAGGATTCATGTTCCACCCAGACATGTACTCACCACAGGCTAACTGTGCTCCAGAGGACTTAATGCTCCGTACGGGCCACAACCACGCTCCAGGTGGAAAGTTCAACACCAACACAGGTGTGGCTCTCAACAACGTCTACTCAGGTAGATGGGATGCAGACTATGACAACCCACTCACCGGAACAAAGGGTGGCGTCATGATCGGTAAGGTTGACGAAGCAACAGGACAGGATGTCTACTACTCCAACAACCAGTGGTACATCGTCCGTTCATCAGCTATCTTGATGATGAATGAATATGCTAACCAGGCACACTCAATGAACGGCTTAACAGCTCCAAGAAGCGGTGCTAACCTCGTCTATGCATTAAATGACACATACACAGCATACGTTAACGGCACAACAAACATTAACGTCGGCTATGATGAAGCAAACAACGGCATGCACGAAGTTGTCTATGAAATCACAAAGGGTGAACTCCCAGAAGGACTCTCATTCAACTCAGCAACCGGTGCAATCACAGGTAAGACAACAGCAGTTGGCTCATACGCTATCGAAATCAAAGCAACAATTGATAAGTGGATCGTTGCAACATCAAAGACAACAATCGTTGTTGGACACGAAGCAATCGCATCAACATCAGTCAATGAAAACGGCGAATTAATCGTCACTTACACAGACGGAACATCAGAGAACCTTGGCGTTGTCAAGGGACAGGATGGCGCTCCAGGTGCTGACGGTAAGGACGGTGCCGACGGCGCTCAGGGCGAACAGGGTCCAAAGGGCGACAAGGGCGACAAGGGCGACACAGGTGCTACCGGTGCTCCAGGTAAGGATGGCGCTGACGGAAAAGACGGCGCTCCTGGTAAGGACGGCGCTCCAGGTGCTGACGGTAAGGACGGTGTCGACGGAAAAGACGGCGCTGACGGTAAGGACGGTGCTCCTGGTAAGGACGGCGCTGACGGTAAGGACGGTGCAGACGCTCAGGGCTGCGCTGGCTCAATCGTCGCAACTTCTGGAATCCTCGCTGGAGTTGCTGCATTAGGATTTGCAGTTGCTTCAAAGAAGAGAAAAGAAGATAAATAATCCCGCTAAAACCGGACATAACCGGACATAAGCAATAACACGATCTCCGGTGCGTTTACCCGACGTACCGGAGATTTATCAAGATTGCGGTCAAAATGGCCGTATATCTCCTATAATTAAGGAAAGGAGAAGAGAATATGAAAAAGAAAGTATCAGTACTCTTAGCTATTTCATCCATCTTGTCTCTAGGAAGCCTTGTCGCATGCGGCGGCAATCAAACTTCCTCAGGTGGAAATACATCGATTGTTGATACAGATGATGAATATGTCATCAAATTCAACAATAACTATGATGGTACAGTCGTTAAAGTAGTTGTAAAGTCAGGCGAGACAGTCACTCTTCCTGAGGAACCAACACGCCCTGGCTACAATTTTGTCGGCTGGTATTTAAGCTACAAACAGGACTCAAAAGACGAATTCGATCCAAGCAAACCAATTTATGAAGACATTACAGTGTTTGCTAAGTGGGCAGAAAATATTTCAGAAAGAATTGTCACACTCCATTACAATGATGGCGTCACAAAGGACGAGACAATCATTGTTAATAATGGTGAGAAATTAAGCGAGCCAACCACACCAACATATCCAGACGGAACAAAAGCATTCACAGGTTGGTATCTCGATAAAGAATGCACAGAAAAATACGATTTCTCAAAGAATGTCGAATCATCATTTGATTTATACGCAGGATGGAAGCAATCAAAAGCTACTGTCACTTTCAACTACAACTACACAGGTTCTCAGGAATCAGAAAAGGTTACCGTTGACTTAGATAAGCCAATGGATAAGCCAGCAGATCCAACTAGAGAACACTACGCCTTCACGGGTTGGTATGACCGTGCAGTTGGAGGTAACTTGATTGACTTCTCCGAGCCAATCTCAGGCGACGCAACATATTATGCTCACTGGGAACAGTCAGAATTCCTTGTTACATTCGACCTCAATGGCGGAACAAATGCATCTAAGGTCCTCACAACATATATCGCTAAAGGCGCTAGTGCTGTTGACTTTGCATCCACCCTTGAAGCTGGAACAACATATGAAGGACACGACTTCACAGGTTGGTATTACGAGAAATTCGACGCTAATTCAGATGAAGACGCAACAGCAGGAAAGACTCAGGCAACACTTGATAACATCACATTAGCAACAACAGTCTATGCTGGTTGGAGATTATCAACATATACAGTTACATTCGATCTCATGAATGCTGAAGCAACTGGATTGCCAGCATCTCAGAATGTTAAATATGGAAAGCTTCTCTCTGCAGTTGAAAACCCAACTCTCTCAGGATATTTATTCCTTGGTTGGTACACTGATGAAGCATTATCTCAGCAATTCACATTCGATACTCCAGTTACATCGAACCTCACATTGCGTGCTAAGTGGATCGAAGACCCGGGTGCAGTCAGCAACGTCAAGGTCACATTCCACGCTAACGGAGCAATCCATTCCGAGAAGGAATACGAATTCAACACATCTGCATCAACAGGCATGCCTGCTGATCCAACAAAGACAGATGCTAAGTTTGCCGGCTGGTTCTTAGATGAAGCTTGCACAACAAGATTTAATCCAAATGCAAACCTCACTGAGGACATCCATGTTTACGCAAAGTTCTTGAATAAATATAGATTCGAGGCAGAAGCGGTGGATCTCACAGATAAGCATGGTCAGGGTACATCAACAAACTCTTACGAAGAGGCAATGATCATGTCTGGTGCATACGTGGCTGACCACAACGTTTCAAATGGATTCTTTGTCCGTGAGCTTTACTATAACGGCGCAGCACTCGACTTCGAAATCACATCAGATGTCGAAGTATTCGATGCAATGCTCTACTTAAGAGTCTCATCAGAATCATACGAATTCATGACAACCGATACATATAATGGCAAGACCTACAACTATCTCTCAGACCAGGAATTCAAGATCATCATCAACGGTGACTGGGATGGAGATGAGCCGGTTGAAGGATGCGAACTTAAGTATGGTGGCCTCCATATGCCAATGGCTAACCTCATCAACAGAGAAGATTTGGCTGATGAAAAGACTCCATTCGAGGATATGTTCATCGCTGAGAACATCCACCTCAACGCAGGCGTTAACCTCATCACCTTATACGTCAATAACGTCAATAACCATGGTGGTACATTCCACGCAGAAGCTCCAATTATCGACTGCATGGATATCTACTCATCATCAACATTGAGCGCTCCTGACTATGAGTTCTACACAAGACCTAACGTCAACTTATAAGAGGAGAAGAATATGAATATCATGGCAAATCTCAAGAATGCCAAGTTTGGAATCGCAATTCCTGCTTGCATCTTATCACTAGTCGGATTCGTCTCCGCTTTAGTCGGGGTCGTCCTCTACTCATCAAACTGTGCTTCCGAATTCAACGGAGGCGCAGTCTCTACCAATGTGGTTTCACTTGGAACCGCAGCAATCATCTTAGCAGGCGTTGCAATGCTTGGATTGATCGCATCTATCTTCCTTGCTAAGAACGAGAAGCTCGCATATTTCTTCTCTTACGCAAGATTCGCAAATTTTGCAGCATTTGTTCTCTCTTTAGGAGCATTCTTCTTCCAAATCCTTGATGAATACTCATTAATCGGAACAATTCTCTATCCAATCGTCTCTGGTGCGGTTGGTGACCCTGTTGACCCAGTTCTTTCAGGATCATATTTCTCCGCTCTCGGATTATTAATGCTAACAATGATCGTTTTTATGGTCGCTGGATGCTTGGTATCAAGTAGAGCAAAGAAGCTTTTAGCAGAGGAGGCAAAATAACATGGCAAAGTTCTTTAAAAAGAGATGCTGGGAACCATTATTGGTCACCTTCGCAAGCTTATTTGTCGTATCAGTCGTCGCAAATGCAGCTGCCGTTCCATTCAACAATGAAATCCACGGTTTCTTTGGAACAAGCGACTACAAGGAAGTTCAGGCTGAAGACGGCGGAACAACAATCGACCGTCCAAGATTAAAAACCGCTGCAGAAATCGAAGATTATTATCGTGCAGTCAATAAAGAAGTCGAAGCAGAAGGTCTCGTTCTTCTTAAAAATGAAAACAACGCTCTCCCAATCGCAGAAAACTCAAAGGTTTCATTTGCAATGGGCAGCACCGGAAAGATTTTCTACGCAACTCACGGACCTGGTGTCAGAAGAGACGGCGAAAAAGATGGTGCTTTCTGGAACTTAAAGAGATCAATTGAAGATGAAACCAATCTTCAGGTTAATAAAGCAACATGGGATTTCGTTGAAACAGGCGCTGGCAAAACGCAGCGTGGTAGAAAAGGCGAAACATTCGTCACAAACGAACCAGAGTGGTCAAAATACGCTTCAATCAAAGGCGAATACGACAACTCAACTGTCATCTGCGTTATCACTCGTGAATCAGGTGAAGGCGCTGACGTCTCTTGGGCTGGATCAGATGGTAAGGATGGAACATACCTCACCATTTCTCCAAACGAATTATCAATTCTTGAAGGCTTAGCAGAGCTTAAGTCTGCAGGAAAACTCAACAAAATCGTTGTTCTTATCAACTCTGCAGTAACCCTTCAGTGTGACTTCATCGATGATGAAAGATACGGAATCGATGCAGCTATGTGGATTGGTCTCCCTGGCGCAACAGGCATGAGAGCGGTTGCGGCTGCTTTAGCTGGAAAAATCAACCCATCAGGACGTTTATCAGACATCTTCCTCAAGGATAACATGTCAAATCCAGCCGCTATGTACTGGAAGGTCAATGATGGCTTCTCATCACTGTATGGAAACTACGAAGAATTAGAACTCGATTCATCTAAGAGATTCTATGGTGTATATGTTGAGGGCGTCTACGTCGGATATCGTTACTACGAAACAAGATACGAAGACGTCATAACAAACCGCAGCCTTGTTGGTAACTTCGATTATTCAAATGTCGTTGCTTACCCATTCGGATACGGTCTCTCATACACAAGCTTCAGCTATTCTGAAATGAGTGTTACTAAGAATCTTGATGCAAACGCAAACGTTTCTTCATACACAGTTAACGTCAAGGTTACAAACACCGGCTCAGTCAAAGGAAAAGAACCTGTCCAAATCTATTTACAGAAACCATATAGCCAGCATGACATCATCGTTGGCATGGAAAAACCATCTGTTGAATTGGTCGGATTCGAGAAGACAGCCGTTCTTGAACCAGGACAGTCAGAAGTCGTCTCAATCGATGTTGACTTCGAACAGCTTCGTTCATACGACGCAGAAGCTGATAAGACCTACATCCTTGATGAAGGAAGCTATTACTTAACAGCTGCTAAGGATTCACACGACGCTATCAACAATATCCTTGCAAAGAAGGGTTATTCAGTTGGTGGAAACGCAAATCTCGTCGACAACATCCTTACAACTACTGATGTTGATTCAGAAATCTTCTCAAAATCCTCGGCAAAAGCCCACGATACTCCAACAACACTTAGCGAAGAATCGGTTGGAACAAAGATCACCAACCACCTTGATTGGATGGATCCTAACAGATTCAAAGGCGTTAAGAATGAGGCAAGCGATGATGGAGAAGTAACATACGTTTCAAGAAGAAACTGGACTGGAACACTTCCATCAAAGGCAACAAATCTCGTCCTCACAAACAAAGGACCAGAGAAATATGACATCACCTCACACAAGACCATTGTTGAAGAAGACGGCGCTAAGATGCCAAACTTCGGAAACGCAGAGATGTCAATGACACTCGCAATGGTCGAAGGTCTCTCATATGATGATCCACAGTGGGATATGCTCCTTGATAACCTCACACAGAAGGAAATCTTCGAGACCCTCTCACAGTGCTATGGTTACACACCAGCAATCGCATCAATTGCTAAGCCAATGACCGATGAAGATGACGGCCCTTACGGAGTTTCAAACACAAACGAAGGCTATTCTTCTATGAGCTGCGAAGGAATCATCGCATCAACATTTAATAAAGAAACATACGCAAAAGTCGGTGAAGCTATTGCAGCTGACGCAAGATCTGAACACCAAACAACAGACCTCCAGATGCAGAAGAACCTCCACGGACTTTATGCTCCAGGTCTTAACATCCACCGTGTTGCATTCGGCTCCATCGAGAGATTCATCGGTATCCTTATTGAG
>JAKSVD010000090.1 GCA_024408305.1 Bacilli bacterium
CCATTTTATGTCACTGTGTCTATGAAATAATAGAGATAGTTGAAGATTTATTCATATTTTCAAATTAGAATTATAGGTATTAGTTAAACTCTTTGCTTCTTTATGGAGGTGTTTTTATGGCTGATGGTGCAACGATAGTTAAGATTAATAACCCGAAATTGAAAACATTATTGGAAGATGCAAAAAAAGGCGGTCTTTGTATCGAACCATTTATGGAGGATAGCGAGTACGATTTTTCTGTCGAAAACCATGATTGCTCAATCGTCGACGGATGTCCTACAGATTTGGATGATCTGAAGGACTATATTTTGCAACTTATCGAAGTGGTTAATCAGGGAGGTAATCGCCAGTTTAAAGATGCTTTCGAGGCTGAATATCCGAATCTAAAGGATTCGTTCTCCTATGTCTACTGGTCTTATGTGCCGGATGATCAAACCAGAGAGTCTGAACACCTGGATGATGTAATAGAATTTAAATATGGAAAACCAGGAAGGAAAAAAGCATCAAACAATAAGAAAAAAGGAACTTTGATTTTGAAAGATATCTTTCCTGGCATAGATATGACAAAGCCAAGAGGTCTCATTATCGATGGTGCCGGCTGCTGTTCCAGATACGATAGAAAGCAGCATGCGGAATTCTTGGGGGAAGAAAACTGTCTTTTTTTCACCAAGGATGTCAAAACAATCAAAGATAGACACAGTAAGATATACCACACCTTAGCATTTTATGATAAATGCGTTGTTACAACTGATTTAGAAGACTTAGGCCGGTATGAATACTGCTGCGGATTCCATTTATTCTACATTATTGATGCCGAAACAAATGAAGTTGTTTATTCATCAAAGAAAGACAGATTTCGCTCCAATATCCACTTAGAATGGAGTGATGCTAAACTAGACGAATTACATGAAGTATTATGCAAGTATACTAAGACTTCTCACGTAAAGAAATCTTCCAAAGCTTCGACAAAAACCATTGATAAATGTAGTGTTGATATCAGTACTGGTAGGCTCACAAAATATGGAGGAGTAAAGGATGTTGTTCTTCCAAACGAGTTTAAGGTTATTGGCAAAGAGGCTTTTGAATACGGAAATATTACCTCTATTGTCATTCCTGAAGGCGTCGAGATTATAGATAATTATGCATTTCATTGTTGTAATAAACTTAAGTCGGTTACGCTTCCAAACACTCTCAAGAGTATTGGCGATGGAGCATTTTGGGAATGTGAACTGCTTACAAGCATCGTAATCCCTGAGGGTGTCAAGACGATTGATGTTTATGCATTTTCAAAATGCAATAATCTTGAAGCGATTACGCTTCCAAACACTCTCAAGGGAATTGGTGAATACGCATTTAATAAGTGCGAAAAACTTACAAGCATCGTAATCCCTGTAGGAGCCGAGACGATTGATGATTATGCATTTTCATCTTGTTATAACCTTAAGTCGGTTACGCTTCCAAACACTATCAAGAAAATTGGTAAAGGTGCATTTTCTTCATGCAAAAAACTTACAAGCATCGTAATCCCTGAAGGTGTCGAGACGATTGATGATCATACATTTTCAGGTTGCCAAAACCTTAAATCGGTTACGCTTCCGAACACTCTCAAGAAAATAGGTAGAAGCGCGTTTTTTTTATGTGAACAGCTTGTTAGTATCGTAATCCCTGGAGGTGTCGAGACGATTGATGATAATGCATTTTCAGGTTGCAAAAAACTTAAGCCCTTTACGCTTCCAAACGCTATCAAGTAAATTGATACAGATACGTTTAATTGCTGCAGATTTACTAACATTTTTTAAATTAGAATTGAAAGTATGTGATGAATCTATTTGATTCTTAAATTATTCTCATAAGGAAGGAGAATGAGTATGGCTAAACAAATGACAGACCCTGTTCAAACAACCAGCTTAAGTTTTGAGGAAGCGGCTAACAAGAAGTGGTTTCCGTATGTGACGAAAAGCTCTAAAGTATGCGAAGTAAAGTTTTGTGACGGGAGCACAAAGAAGTATGCTACTGGTGCGGGAAGCAACAACAAAGATGTAGTTGTGATCGGTCCCGGATGTAAGTCTTCCTACACGATGGGCGAGATTCTTTCGATTACCAAGGGAAATACGTCTCATTTGGTCGCTCCCTTAATCTCGTTTTCAGTGGATCCGACGAAGGGTGCGATTCAGAAATGTTTTAAAGGGATTTGTGATGTCAAGTCAATATCTGACCTTGTAGATTTGTTACAGTATAACCTTGATCCCTTTGTTTACGAAGGAATTGCCTCGTCCGAAATCTACGATAATTTCGCGCTATCCGATATTCATATTCTGAATTTTATGTATGCTGCGACAATACTGGCGTATCCGAAACTTGCCGGAACGGAAGCAGTGGAAGCGGCTCAAAAGATCCTGTCAGGTACTTTCGGTATTCCGAATTTCATGTTCGGAAGCCAAATGAACAAACTCAGTGAAGAAGATTTCGTTGTCATGAATTTCTCCGGTTTCTATCCCGGGTGGAAAGATGATTTTAAGAAAATGTCTTTTTTTGCAGAATGCAATGCGCTCGATCCTAGTAATGGATTTAATGAAGAGAATAATCTTTTGATTTATGAATTTGATGGCGGCAGCAAGGTCCAGCACATTTTCAAAGAGAATTCTGAGTTCCAATCGTTCTATCATAAGCACATTGTTCGTTCCGCATTGTCTTTGTTGATTCGCGGGGGTTTTACCAATCTGTTGGAAGCCGCTCTCAGCGTAAAGATCCCGGGAGTTGATGGATTTTATGAGCAGCTTGCCCGCTTTGCGTATGATATCGGCTCTATTCCTTGCCTGGAGATTATTTACGGTAAAAGAGAGGAGTTCGGTGTCAAATCATTTGAGAACAAATTGGAAAATGACATTGTAGAACCACTTGCTCAGTGGAAAGCAGAACAGGCAAAATGGGAAGCCGAGCGCCTTGCTCAACCCAAGACAAAACCAAAAGCCAATCATGATACGGATGAGATAACGATAACGTACGATAAGTATAAGGTCAAAGTAACAGTCCAAGTTAAAGGCGATGATCGGATATTTGCCGGAACCTCGCTTTTCTCATACCCATTTTTGGAAAAGACAACAAATCGTTCCTGGAAAATCGTTGAAGAAAAATTGATCCCGGACTCAATCAGAAGTTTCAATAATGGTGAAGTGGAATTTAAGACAGAGTTTTTTAATAAATCCTATCTTTCTATAGCAAAAAAAATCTGGTCCAAACTCTCAAAGCACCAGATTGTACTTATCACGCTGGAAAGTGCCGCTTATTATAAAGAGTTGAAGCACAAACCCGGCTATTTGGACAAGCGGAATCAACCAACCGGAAAACTGCAGGCGGAATTCGATAAATATATTACAGAATACGGTCTTCCGTTTGACAATGCTGTTGGCGAGTTCCTAAGCTTTTTGAATTCAGTTGCAAATCTGGATATCTCGTCTGTAAGCTTGCTTGTGGAAAAGCTTCCGCGCAATAAGAAGGGTTCCTTGATTTCCTACAGTTCACTCATATTGCCCATATCTTCTGCTAATGCTTTTTTTGATATTAAGGAGTATGATCCATTCAACTGTGTACTATCTATGACTGTTTTGCCGGAAGGCAAAATCGGACTGGCACTCTGTGGTATTAGTCCAAAACTCGATTAATTAATCGCACAACATCTAACATCTTCAAAGCTCCGAACTTTTATCTCGGAGCTTTGTTATGTTATATCGGCTCAGTTTCTTGCCCGGAGATAATTTATGGTAAAAGATTTGGAGAATTAAGAATCAAGATCTAACCACAAAGCAGGGCGGACGCCATTATAGAAACTGACATAGCTACCACCCTCGTGGACTTTGCCTTCTTCTTCAACTTCTGCAGCGTTATCTTCAAAAATTCCGGGCGACCGTAGCCACCAACTAGTTCCGTTGGCTCTTGATTGGTCATCGGCAAATAAAGTTTTGGCTTCATTGATGCTTAACAAGAAGACCTTATCAGTTGTGGAGGCACCACCGGGTATATTGGCAATGAAAGCAGTGTTATCATCATTGCTTAATGTGCAAGACACGATTCTGGCTTGTTCTGCTTCAGTAAAGCAACCGTTTAAAAATTCACTGTTAAGCCATTTGCGAAGTGTACAATCACTCCATGTTATGTCGACACAAGTTTCATGATATGGCATCGCATCGCGAACATTATCGGTAGTGATAACAAGGGCCTTGCGGTCTTGTGTTTTGAGAACTTCCCACAACATTCTCTGTCCGTAATTGGTGCCAAAATAGATTTCATCTCCAACTTGTGGATTCTTCAGTTTTGCTTCGTTTTCTTTCTCTATTTCTCCTGTTTTTTCGCAACAAGAATTAATATTTAGCCATAATGCAGGGCGAACACCATCGTAGGATTCGAAATAGTCACCAGAAGTGGAGATCTTGCCATCCCCGTAAACACAAACATTGTAATGAGGATAACAACCGAGAGTCCGGAGTATCCACCAATCGCCGTTGGCTCTTTCTTGGTCATTAGCAAATAAAGTATATGCTTCATCAATGCTTAACAGGAAGACCCTGTCAGTTGTAGGCGCCTCACTGGGTAAATCGTACTCGTCAAGGTCAGTTTCATTATTAAGTTTGCAGGGAAGAATCCTTGATTGTTCCGATGGTGTGAAGCACCCATCGATAAAATCGTTATTAAGCCATCTTCTCAATGTGCAGTTTGCCCATTTGATACCCCAGCTTCTGTCGCTGTCAGGCCCATAAAACGGCATATCGCAAACATTATCAGTGGTGATTAAAAATGCCTTACTGTCTTCTGTTTTGAGGACTTTCCACAACATTTTCTGTCCGTTATTGGTGCCAAAGTAGATCTCATCTCCAACTTTGGGATTCTTCAGTTTTGCTTCGTTTTCTTTCTCCATTTCTTCAGAGAAATAAGGACTTGGATTCTCATGTTTTGTTTCGAATTCTTTCACTATTTCTCCAAAGCAATAAGAGTAATGGCTATACTCAGACTTGCCATATGTTTTGTCGCAACAAGAATTAAGATTTAGCCATAGAGCGGGGCGAATGCCATAATAGGCGAAGACATTTTCTCCTTCTCCATCGATACAACCATCATTGTCAACACAGGCAGCGTAAATACGACACTTACCGGGCGACCGCAGCCACCACCAATAATTGTCGCTGGCTCTTTCTTGGTCATTAGCAAATAAAGTATTTGCTTCATCGATGCTTAACAAGAAGATCTTGTCAGTTGTAGGATCACCACCTGGTGTATCGTATTCAGGGTTATTTTCATCGTTTATTTTGCAGGGCAGGATTTTGGATCTTTCCTCTTTAGTAAAGTACCAGTTTAAAAAATGACTGTTAAGCCATATGCGAAGTGTACAATTACTCCATGTTACATTGCCTTTGTATTCATGATATGACGTATCGCAAACAGATTTAGTGGTGATAACAAGAGCCTTATTGTCTTGTATTTTGAGAACTCTCCACCGCATTCTTTCCCCGCATTCGAAGAAATCGTGTCCGTAATTGGTGCCAAAGCAGATTTCATCTCCAACTTTTAGATTCTTCAGTTTTGCTTCGTTTTCCTCTATTTCTCCGGAGCAATAAGGACAGTGTCTATACACATACTCATTATATGATTTGTTGCAATCGTAACACTTTTGCATATAAATCGACCCCACAAGAAATAGATTATCGAAGAAGAAAGGCACCTTCGTTAGCCTGATTATAGCATTATCGATTTAACATGATTTATTGGAAGATTTCAGGTGATAAACGCGCCGGATTGCAGATTGCTCGGCCCCTAGGATGAACGAACAGAATCAGTATCAAATGAGAATTAAGTTTGAGAATCTGCCTTCATTAACTGAACAAGAAGAATCTAAACTTGTTGAAATAAAGGATTATACTCTTATAACTCGACTTGATAATGTTATTCCAGGCACATTACGCGTTCTGGTAAATAACAAAGTTGTGAAAGCTTATTATGAGTCTCCGTTTAAGACAGAACCCGATAAGATATTTCAAGCCATTATTCCCAAAGGGAAACTGTATTATCTGCTAGATAATAGTAATGCTTAAATTCGACTAACGATAGTAATTAACTCTTCATATTTTAGCGATTTGACAGGAATCTTTTTCAAAGAACGAATTAACTTACAATCTTCTCTATAATGAGAGTTGTCATATTAAAATAAGTATGAGCAAGCTAATGAAAAGACTTCTGCATTGATTTACGCGACCAGAACTATGTCTAGCATGGATAAATGCTTGGTTATATTGGGTCCAATTCTATCCTGACAGCAACTTGACTTTTCTACGAATTGCTAGACTTGTAAAAGCAAATATTGAGTTTGCAAATTCCGATTTCTGGTTTAGTTTTTCAATTAACGTCTTATTTCATCTTTATCAGTCCCTTTTATGTCACTGCGTCTATGAAATAATAAAGCTGGTTGAAGA
>JAKSVD010000091.1 GCA_024408305.1 Bacilli bacterium
GTGCAAACAAAGCGACGTTGCTCGTTGCAGAAAAATCGCTGAGCAGACAGGCATAGACAAGGTCTACTATTCAAAAAACGGCATCAAGATCGAAGAATTAAGATCATATATCGCAAATTTACTTTAGTAATAAAAGAATATGGTTTACGCAATAATTTCGCTAGTTATCCTTGAAAGCTTATTGATAGCGTGGGCACCAATCCTCTGGATGTCTCCATTGGTTTCTTTGTTGCTTTTTGTAACTGGAATTGCATTAGCAATAATTGGTCTTGTGACATCAATTAAATCAATTAGAAACAAAGCTCAGCGAGGGCAGGGTATAGCAGGCACAATCCTATCCGTAGTCGCTTTAGTGGTTGTTGCTTTTATGCTTTTCTTTTTCTTGCTAATCGTCATCGGTGGTTTAGCCATAATGGATTGAAAAAGGGCAAAAGAACCACAGTTTCGCCCCAACATTGGGGCATTTTTTTCTTTTACTTGTAAAAGTCATCTCAATTAAGTATTCTATGCCGCTATGAAAAATGGGCACTATGATTTAGTAAACTTATCCAATAGCATCCTCAAGAAATACGGATTAGAGACATACCATGACTCGATTCCTGAACTTGATGAGATTTTATCTAAGCATGATAAGATTGCCATTTTCTTATTTGATGGAGCAGGGGAAGCCATTTTAAACAAGCATCCACATTCCTCATCTTTCGCCTTAAAGCATCAAAAGATGGTCATAAAATCTGTCAATCCTGCAACCACCGTTGCGGCAACGACATCTCTATTAACCGGAAAATATCCAGTTGAAACAGGATATCTTGGCTGGACTCTTCAATTCGATGAATATAACGATGCCATCTTCACTTTTAGGCATAAAAAATGCAAAAATGACGAAGCTTTGCCAGAAGATGTAATGCTCAAAAAATGCCCAAACGATTATCTATATGACATGTTAAACGAGCATGGTGTTAAAGCCGCTAGACTCATGAAACAACCTGCCGACCCAAATGGGCAAGTTGATCTAAAAGACGGTTTAGGAAGGGCAAACGAATTCTTTAAGAACGGCGGAGAATTCCTTTATTATTACGACAACGAACCTGATCATTGCATCCACACATACGGCACAAATTCACCTTTGGTTGCCCATAAGTTATATCAATGTTTCAGAATGCTTAGACGTTTCATTAAAGCAAACCCAGATGTCTTAGTCATCTCCTTAGCCGATCATGGTCTTATCGATTGCAAGACAATGGATATGGCGGAACATAAGGATTTAACGTCCCTTCTAAATAAACCTGTTTCAATTGAGGGAAGAACCCCAGCCTTCTTTGTCACTCCAGGAAAAGAAGAGGAATTTAGATCGTTATTTGAAAAATATTACGGAGACTATTTCGAGCTGATGTCTAAGCGAGAGGTGCTTGTAACCGAATACTTCGGTAAAGGCGAACCAAGGAAAGAAACACTCGAATTTATCGGCTCTTTTATCGGTGTTTCTACCTCAAACGTTACCCTCTACAATTCAAGCGATAGAGATGTTGATTTCTACATTTCGAAAGCCCATCACGCTGGAACAAGCAAAGATGAGATGAATATCATCTTATCTATATATAATGAATAGATGATGCACTGGCGTTTCTCTAGTGCATTTTCTTTTTATATTACGTATCATTTATTAAGAAATACCTTTTTATAAGGAGGTTCCCTATGAAAACTGTAATTAGACGCGGAATATTTGAAACGAACTCAAGTTCGACTCACGCTTTGACGATCAATAAAAAAGCCGATGGTTCTATACCTATGAGCCCATATGCCGATGGTGAAGTGGAACATTTGCTCACCGAAGAAGGATTCGAGGAAAGAACCTTCCTAATCAAGAGCCCAATCGGGAAACTCTTTATGCTTAAAGCGGTTATCAACGCTACAAAAAAGGCTCAAGACCCTCTAACAAAGAAGTTCTGGAATGCAACAGTAAGAGAATATAGAAAGATGTTTGGAGTGAAAGGTTCCATTAAGGAACACATCATCGTTGAAATCTATAAGAAGTCATATAGATACAATAAACGCTTAAAAGAAGGCTGGTCACATGAAAGAATCATGAAGGAAGACGGCCCAAATTACCTATACGACCATTACGACGAAGATGGACTTGCATTCGAGAGATACAAAAAGAGACGCCACCTCACTGAAGAGGACGATGATTGGTACTTAGATAATAACGAAGAGCCATGGATGCTTTGCTCCTGGTTCTATGACGATGAGCCGCTTAGTGACTGTACATGCCAGTTCAGCGACTACGGAAAAGGTTTGGAAAATGTATTCCATCTTTCAACCTGCAAGAATTTTGCGGAATTAGCAAGATGGTATCTAGCAGATGATATCTACCTTGTCGGTGGGGACGATTGCTTTGGAGTAAGTCCAAGCGAAAGAGAAATCTAGGTAATGTCTTTCCCAATTTCATCATATAGAAACGGAAATTACATAGTAAAACTGTATTCAGATGGTACCAAAATCAAAACCACGAATGCAGATCATTTTGATGCGGATTTTCCAGATTCAATGGACATTAAAATCACCAATAAGTGTGATATGAATTGTCCTATGTGCCACGAGATGTCCACAAGCGATGGAGAACACGCTGACTTATTGCAGCCATTCTTTGATACCATCAACGCTGGGACCGAAATCGCATTAGGAGGAGGAAATCCATTATCCCACCCATTATTAATCCCGTTCCTTGAAAGAATGAAGATGAGGAAAGTCATCTCCAATTTAACAGTGAACGAAGTTCATTTCCTCGATCACATCGACTTACTGAAGAAATTAATGGATTCAAAATTGATTCATGGTTTAGGTATATCGCTAAATAGATACGACCCAAGAACAATCCAGTTCATGAAAGAGAACAGGAACACTGTTGCCCACATAATCGCCGGAATCGTGACAAAAGAACAGTTGGATATACTTAAAGATAACAACATCAAAGTGTTGATCCTTGGCTATAAGAGATTCGGAAGGGGAGAATCTTTCTATTCAGAAGAAATAGAGAATAAGATCTCGATGATTAAAAAGAATTTAAAAGAACTCATCGAGAATATCGAAGTAGTCTCATTCGACAATCTCGCTTCAGCCCAATTAGACATCAAATCACTTGTTGGAGAAGAAGAATTCAGCAAGATTTACATGGGCGATGATGGAGAAGCAACGATGTACATCGACGCAGTTAAAGGAGAATATGCGATTAGCTCTACCTCAAAAAAGAGGTATCCTGTAACTAGGAACGTGGATGAAATGTTCAAGAACATTAAGAATACGCTTTAATATCAACAAAAAATCTAGTAACATAGTCACGTCAAGAAGAGGGATCGCGAATCTACCTTTCTAGAGAGCTGGCAAATGGTGAAATTCCAGCAAGGCAAATCGCGTGAGTCGCTTCAGAAAAATTGACCGATGATTACGAATAATCGAACCAAGTGCTTAGTCTCTATAGAGATTAGGAATTAGGGTGGTACCACGCGCCGCGTCCCTAAATGGGAGGCGGTTTTATTTATATACGGAGGTCGTTATATGTTAGATAAGAATTACGATCACAAATTAGTCGAAGAAGGAAAATACGAGAAGTGGGTCAATGCCGGATACTTCAAAGGTGGATTAGATAAATCTAAACCTCCATTCTCCATGGTCATTCCTCCACCAAACGTCACAGGTAAATTACATTTAGGCCACGCGATGGACACAACTCTTGAAGACATCATCTGCCGTTACAAGAGATTAAAAGGCTACGATGTCCTCTGGGTTCCAGGCCAGGATCACGCAGGCATTGCAACTCAGGCAAAAGTTGAAGAAAAATTAAGAAAACAGGGCATTTCAAGATACGATCTCGGACGTGAGAAATTCCTTGAAAAAGCTTGGGAATGGAAGGGTGAATATTCCGATACAATCCGTAAGCAGTGGGCATCTCTTGGGTTATCTGTTGACTACACAAGAGAAAGATTTACCCTCGATGAGGGCTTGTCAAACGCTGTTAAGCACGTTTTCGTTACGCTTTATAAGGAAGGCTTAATCTATCAGGGCGAAAGAATTATTAACTGGGATCCTGAATTAAGAACCGCTCTTTCAAATATCGAAGTCATCCACCAGGACGATGAAGGCGAATTCTTCCATTTCTATTACGACGTTGAAGGAAGCGATGAAAAACTCATCGTTGCAACAACTCGTCCAGAAACAATGTTCGGAGATACAGCAGTCTTCGTTAACCCAAAAGACGAAAGATATAAGCATTTAGTCGGCAAGAACGCTATCAACCCTGCAAACGGAGACCCTCTCCCAATTATGGCGGATTCCTATGTTGATATCGAATTCGGAACCGGCGCTATGAAGTGCACACCTGCCCATGACCCTAATGACTTTGCACTAGCAAAGAAATATGGGTTCCCATTAATCAAAGTTCTTGATGAGTCCGCACACATGAACGAACTCGCAGGAAAATACAAGGGAATGGATAGATACGAATGCCGTAAAGCGCTTGTAGCAGATATCGAAGCAAACGGACATTTATATAAAATCGAGAAAATGGTCCACTCAGTCGGACACTCAGAAAGATCTGGCGCAGTTGTTGAGCCAATGCTTTCAAAACAGTGGTTCGTCAAAATGACTCCATTAGCAGAGAAACTCTTAAACAACCAGAAGAGCGAAGATAAGGTCAATTTCGTTCCAAAGAGATTTGAAAATGTTTTAATCAGATGGATGAAAAACGTCGATGACTGGTGCGTTTCCCGTCAGTTGTGGTGGGGACATAGAATCCCTGCATACTACAACAAGGAAACAGGTGAGATCCTAGTCTCAGAAGTGGAACCAGATATGAATTTATATACCCAGGACGAAGATGTCTTGGATACATGGTTCTCATCAGCATTATGGCCATTTGCCACAATGGGCTGGCCAAATAGCGAAGCAGAAGACTTCAAGAGATATTTCCCAACTAGTGTGCTTGTTACCGGTTACGACATTATCTTCTTCTGGGTCTCAAGAATGGTCTTCCAGTCACTCCATTTCACGGATAAGGCTCCATTCAAGGAAGTCTTAATCCATGGATTAATTAGAGACGAACAGGGAAGAAAGATGTCAAAATCCCTCGGAAACGGCGTTGATCCAATCGACGTCATCGAACGTTATGGCGTTGACGCGATGAGATATTTCATCACCACAAACTCAACTCCAGGACTTGACGAAAGATATTCCGAGACAAAGATGGCGTCATCAGCGGCTTATCTCAACAAGATCTGGAATGCATGTAGATATGTTGAGATGACTTTAGGAGAAGACTATAAGCCAGCCCTTCCAAATAAGAAGGAATTGACTCCAATCGACGCTGCAATCTTAGATAAGCTCCAGAGAGTCATTAAGGCAGTCACCAAGAAGATGGATGAATATCAATTTGGTCAGGCATCATCGATACTCTATGATTTCGTCTATGACGATTTCTGTTCTTCATACCTTGAAATGAGCAAAGTCGCTCTCCAAAAAGGCGATTCAAAAGCAACAAAGGATACACTCTTCTACATCATGAAGAGCATCATCCTTATGATCTATCCATACGCTCCATTCGTCACAGAAGAGATGTATTTATCTCTCCCAGAGCATTTGGATTCAATCATGCTCGAAACATATCCAACATACGATAAGAACTACTTAAACGCTAAAGCAGTCAAGGCAGTTGCAACCCTTGAAAACATGATCAAGGACATCAGAAACTACAAATCCACATCTGGCTTAGCTCCAAACGAGAAGGTTAAATTATCGCTCTCTCCAAAGGAACCATTCAAAGGCGCATCTGAATATCTTGCTAGATTCTCATTCGCATCAAGCATCACCATCACGAAAGAAGAGTTAGGTGGAAACACATTCCTTTATTCCGGAATGGAGATGGCAGTGGAAGAGGATATCGATAAAGAAGCACTCAAAGCCAAACTCCTTAAGGATGAGGAAAAGCTCATTGCTGAGGTCAGCCGTGGAGAGAAGATGCTCTCTAACCCAGGATTCGTATCCAAGGCTCCAAAAGCCAAGATCGACATCGAAACTGAGAAGTTAGAAAAGAACAAAGAACTCCTCGCAACGGTCCGCGCAAAACTCGCAAATCTTTAAAAAATAATGGTCAGACTTCAAAATCTGGCCATTTTTTTATGCTTTTTAACCAAAAAACAAAAGTTTTTAGGAAAAAATCCAATTTCGGCTCTAGTAATAAGTAGGAGGACTATCTTGGATATGTTCTCAGCCAGTCAAATGGTTGCCCCTTACAAGGGTCTCGCTTCTCCAAGGTTGGACACTAGCTGATGGGTCTTCTGATCCTAATGGCAATCGTCATCCT
>JAKSVD010000092.1 GCA_024408305.1 Bacilli bacterium
GTGCTCTCCCATTAGCAGAAAACGAGAGAAAGGTTACTCTCCTCGGAACAGGTTCTAAGAACTTATTCATGAGATCAGGCGCAGGTGGTGCTGCTCCAAACAACAACTTGGTCGTCAAGATGGACCAGGCATTCGAAGACAACGGATTCGAAATCAATAGAGATGTCTGGAATGCATACAGCACACTTTCTGGTTCAGCATTAACAACTCCATCAACAAACGTTGAAGAAGGAATCGGAAAGCTTACATCAGCTATTCAGGATACATTTGCAGATTACGGCGATGCAGCAATCATCACATTCGTCCGTATCGGTACAGAAAACACTGACCCTGGCGCTGGACAGCTTGACTTAAAGCAGAACGAAAAGGATCTTTTAAAGTTAGCAAAGGAAAAGAAAGACGCAGGCATCTTCAAGAAGGTCATCGTCCTCATCAACTCTCCTCTTGCTATGTCAACTGACTGGGTCGAAGAAGAAGAATACGGCATCGACGCATGCATGTTCATCGGTTCTCCAGGCTACTACGGTGTTGGTGGCGCAGTCCACGCACTCATGGGTAAGGATGCTGATGGCAATGTTGTCAACCCATCAGGACACTGCCCAGATTCATTCGCTGGTTCAGCTTCCTCATCAGCTGCATATCAGAACTTCGGTGACAGAAACGTTGTCGTCTATAAAGAAGGCGTCTACGTTGGTTACAAGTACTACGAAACCCGTTATGAAGACTGTGTCTTAGGACAGGGCAACGCAGACTCAAAGAAAGGTGTCTACTGTTCAGAAGACGGCTGGGATTACGCAGCAGAAATGGGATATCCATTTGGATTCGGTCTCTCATACACAACATTCGAAGAAACAATCAAGGATGTTACATATAACGAAGAGGCAGATACATACACAGTCACAGTCGACGTCAAGAACACTGGCGAAGTCGATGGCAAAGCATCTGTCCAGGTTTATGTCCAACAGCCATATACTGATTACGACAAACAAAACGGCTTAGGCAAGCCATCAATCGCTCTCATGGGCTATAACAAGGTTGATGTCAAGGCTGGAGAAACAGTTGAAGCTAAAGTCACATTCGACAAATACTTCATGGCTACATATGACCATGTCGGCGCAAAGACATACATCATGGAAGGCGGCGACTACTACTTCGCAGTTGGTAACGGCGCTCACGAAGCTCTTAACAACATCATCTCTGTTAAGAACCCAAGCGCAGCCCTTATCGACCACAACGGCAACGAATACACAGGCGTTGCGGCAGCTGTTAAGAAGGTTGAGGTTGAAGAAGATCGTTTAACTTACAGAAACTCACACTATGACGAAAGTGTTGAAGTTACAAACCAGTTCGACGATGCAGACTATAACTATCACGCAAAGAAGAACGGTAAGGACGACATCACATACTTATCAAGAGAAGACTGGGAAGCAACTTGGCCAACCAAGACAACATCAAACCCAGCTTCATCAGCTGACCAGAACATGGCTAACGTCTATAAGATCGGCGAAATGAAAGAACTCGATTACAACGGAAACGACGGAATCGAATACAACGTCCCATACATCAACGACGAAGGCAACGAAGAAGTCATCACATTCTCTGATATGGCAAAGGTTCCACTCGAAGGCGAAATCGAAGACGGCAAATTTGCTGGCAAAGACGGCGCAGAAATGTGGGATGCATTCATCAAGCAGATGAACCTCGATGACCTTGCAATCTCAATCTCAGATAACCGTGGCATCCTCGACGTTAAGAAGGTCTTAAAGCCAGGTAACTCAGTTGCTGAAGGTCCAGAAGGATTATTATCAAAATTCAAATACGGCGACAAGAGATGGGCAACAGGCTTCCCAACCGGACCTGTCTACACAGCTACATTCGACCATGAAATGCAGAAGAAGTTCGGCGGATTCTATGGCGAAGAAGCAATCTACGCTGGTGTCGCTTGCGTTAACGCTCCAGGTGCTAACATCAACCGTACTCCATACGGATCACGTGCTTCAGAATATATGTCAGAAGACGGAATCCTTAACTACAACGTTGCTGCAAACATCATCGGTACAGCAAGAAAGAAAGGCTTGATCATGAACATCAAGCACTGCTTCCTCAACAACCAGGAAACAGGTAGACAAAGAGTCGCTACATTCTGTAACGAACAGGCTATCCGTGAAATCTACTTAAAGCCATTCGAAGGTGCTTTAACAAAAGGTAACGGATTAGGCATCATGACATCATATAACCGTATCGGTGTTAAGTATGCAGCTTGCCACGCTCCACTCATGCAGAACGTCATGAGAGGCGAATGGAAGTACAGAGGCTTAATCATCGACGACGCATTAACAGGTGGTAACACAGACCAGTACTCAAATGGTCCATCCATGATTTACGCAGGTACAGACTTATTCTGTCTTGACGGAAACCGTGGTAACCAGTTGAAGCAGTGGGTCACAGGTAATAACGACGGCACAATCCTTAAGTGTATGCAGAGAGCTAACATGTATGTTATGTACTCCATGTCACGTTCATGGATGGGTGGCATCACCATCACAGCTGAAGAGCTCGAAGAACAGTCAAATTACTGGTGGCAGGGCACAATCAAGGGCATCAATATCGGCCTCGAAGTCGCAACTGGTGCACTCTTGCTCGTCTACATCGCAATGGAAGTTCTTTCCAGAAAGAAAGGCGCTTAATTGGAGGTAACTAACAATGGCAAACATTTTAAAGAATAAGTCAATCGGTTACTTCATCGCAGCAGCCGACGCTCTCTTAGCTATCATCTTAGCTATCATCTTCTTCGCAACATACAACGGCGCAATGGCAAACAACGCTATTGGCCAGGTCCCTGAGACCATCGGAATCTTCCTCATCGCAGGTGCAGTTGTTGAAATTGCAGCATTGCTCATCCCACAGTACACCTTCGTCCACGTTGGCGCAGTTGTCCTCTACTGTGTTGCATTAATCAAGGAAGTCTTCCTTATCCCTAACCTCTATGCAGACTGGATCAACAACGTTGCTTACCAGGGTGGTAATCTCCCAATCAACAATGTTTATCTCTTCGGTCTCTTAATCATCATCATCTCTGGCATCGCAGCAGCATTTATGGGCTTAGTCAAAGACGAAAAGGCTCCAGAAGCAAGCTGGGCAATCAAAGGCGTTCCAGCAATCGCTAAGGTTGGTGTTGCAGGCGTTCTCGTCGTTGCATCAGTCTTAACTTCAACTCTTGTCTCAGCTGACCTCAAGAAGAAAGCAGTTGTCGTTGACCCAACACCAGTTGGACCAACAGAAGAGTCATGGAATCCAATTACAGACGAAATCAAAGAAATTGCTGACGCAGTTGATTATTCCTTCGATCCAGCTGATGTCCTCATCAAGCAGGAAGAAACATATGACTTCAACGACGCAACAATGAAGGCTGTTCCAACAAACAAGAACAGAACAGACGCTAACCTCGTTTATGCATTCGAAGGTTCATATGCTGAAGGTTACCAGGCTGACTATTCCGAAACATATGCATATCTCTATCTTTGGGATGACGGCATCTATGGCGGAACAATCGGTTCAACAAACCTCAGAGGATTCTGGTACAACTCTTCAATCGCTGAAGGACAGAAGGAAGAAACCAACGAAGAAACAGGCGAAACATACACAGTCGATGTCAAAGACTGCTTAAAGATGGTCTCAAATACCGACAAGTATGAAATGATCGAAACAACAGAAGCTGGCGGCTTCTATGAAAGACAGGCTTGGGTCTACCTCGGATTCTCATGGGGCACACGTTCAATGGGTATCTCTGGTTACCAGTACTATCCAGAAGTTGCTCTTGCAATCGATCCATCATCAACAGGAACAGAATTCAAGGTTGGTGAAACATTCGATAGATCAGGCTGGGTTGGAAACCGTATCTTAAAGAACCTCAGCTATTCAGCAGTCTTCAAATCAGGCGATGTCAAGTGGACAGATCCAGCTGGCATGCTCGAAGGCGGCAAGTTCAAAGAAGCAGGCGAATACGAAATCAAGGCAGCTTATAACGGATTCGAAGCTACTTGCAAGATCACAGTTTCAGAAGCTGAAGCAGAATAATTGAGTTTCAATAACTGAAGAAATTAACGCTTAGGATAAAACCTAGGCGTTTTTTCTATTCTGTTTTATACTTTCATTATGAAGTTGCATGTATTGATATTAGCCATTTCTTCTATTGTTCTTGCTGGCTGTTCATCAATTGAACAGTCATCTTTATCTGCCCCAATTTCATCATTAGCAAACCCTATCGAGAATTCCTTTAAATCGATTGCGGATTCAATTTACTACGACTTTGACCCAACCACAGTGATATCTAAAGAATATCGTGTTGCCGATGGAGGTTCCTTCAGGCCGATGAATTATGATGAGGTTGTTGATTTTGCCAAAAACGCTCCAGAGGCTGGTGACACATATTTAGATGAGAATGGCAATATATTAAACATCTTCATGAAATTCGACGGTTATTTCCGTGACGGGTATTCAGGCAAAGTCGTCATTTATGAGGCGCACCTCACTCTTTGGGAGAATGGCGTATTCACCGCTAAGGTAACGGATGAAGAAACGACAAGACGAGGAGTTTGGTATAACGAATTATCTTTAGATTCAACTAGAGGATTGAAACTTGTTTATCCAAAGCTTAAAACCGTCGTCAGCGGGTCTTCCCAAACATTAAGCGAGGTAATATGTTCTATTCCAGATAACTCTACCTATGACTTTGAAGGCCGTCTTCCATTTGAAACAAAGAACAAGGAAGATGAGATTCAAATTAATGGATATTACTATTCTCCTGAAGTTGGTTTCTACCTTGATGACCACGGAATCACAAACTTCAAGCTTGCCAGGTTAGAAAGAGACATCGCTAACGCATGGGACCCATACTTAGTTTTAAAGAACCTTAGGACCCTGTTGTTAGACGATAAATCTTATGAGGTTGTTAAATACGAGATCGACGATATTGAGACTCCTGGCACAAAGACAGTAAGAGTTAAATACAAGAATTATTCGTTTGATAAAACAATAACGGTGGAGGAATAACGCTTAGGAAACCCTAGGCGTTTTATTTTGTGCATAAAGAAGCGTTTTAGGCGAGCACGATTGTATACGCGTGAAATTCCATATCTCTCATCTTAAATCGCCTCAAACAGCCTATTTATATATAAATATCTTATTGTTTGCCTTATAATTGAACTATGCTCAAAGATTGGAACGAATTATTTTCAAAAGCAAAGCTTAAAGAATATTCAAAGACTCTTCACGCTTTCTTAGATGAAGAATATCAGAATAAGACCATTTATCCTCCAAGGGATATGGTTTACCAGGCTTTTAAATTTACCGACCCAAAACAACTTAAGGTTATTGTCATCGGACAAGATCCATACCATAACCCAGGACAAGCTATGGGCTTATCATTCTCAGTTCCTAGGGGATTTGATCTTCCGCCGTCTTTGGTGAACATTTATAAAGAGATCCAAAAAGACGAGAACGTCGTAATGAATTTCGATAACGGAGATTTAACTCCTTGGGCGGAGCAAGGCGTCTTGTTACTTAACGCATATTTAACGGTTGTTGCAAACACTCCGTTGTCACACAAAAGACAAGAATACGAACTATTCATGAAAGACGTTCTTGAATATGTTGAAACCCTAGATCAGCCAATTGTTTATATGCTTTGGGGCGGATTTGCTAAGAAATACGCTAAATTCGTCAAGAATCCTAAACATTTAGTATTAATGGCAAATCATCCATCGCCATTATCAGCTAACAGAGGAGGCTGGTTTGGCGAACATTTATTCACAAGATGCGATAGATTCCTTGAGGAGAATGGAGTAGAAGCCATTGACTGGCAAATAAAATAGTCTAAACTTTAATCACCGGAGCTCACCGTCACTGTGGGCTGAGAGGGGTCTAGAGGAGACCCGACGGAACCTGATCCAGGTAATGCTGGCGGAGGTAGCGTTTAGAATCACTTTGCGTATGCCTCCCGTTTTTATGGAGGTATTTTTTATGGAAGAAAACATTCAGGAAAAAACCCTCGCCAATAAGATCTCAGATTTTATTGTTAAGTGGGGTGGCGTGATTGCTGCTGGTTTAGCAGTTGTCGCAGCCTTGTTCTTACTCGCACCAAACGTCATGGTCGAGATTAAGTATTATGTCGGTGACGAGAAGGTCAAAGAATATTTTGCAAAGAGTATCATCGATTTATGCTCCGGCAAACAGGCTTGGGCTTATATCTCAATTCTTTGCATGGTCGTTTGCCGGAGCATAAATCGATGATACTCTTTGCAAAAAATTGAGATATAAGCCCAAGCCTG
>JAKSVD010000093.1 GCA_024408305.1 Bacilli bacterium
AATTTTAGTTATTAGATTCTTTATTAAGATGAAAGGAAGCAACGGTTTCTTGTTGGCATTGCTTTTCCTTTTAGCGTTCTCGCTTAATCTATATGCCTACCTCTATTGGAATGAAACGGTGCAGATTAGTCAAGGATATAATGTAATGTATAACGAACGAGGTCGAGGAATGATAACAACCCCGATAGGAGATGCTATCAAGGTGTTCGCTGAAAAAAAAAAAAAAAAAAATGCTGAATTCTTCAAGGGACTTTCAGAAAAAGGAACGAGATTCTATATTTTATATCTCATCTTCAAATTCGCTCCTTTTGCCTGCTTTGGCCTCTTCTCCTTTGCGGTCGTCTCATTCTTCCTCAAGACCTACACGCCTAAAGTTAAGAACAATATAGTTTGGTTCTTCATCTCGATAAAGCAGTTCTTTTTGTCATTTAAGCCAGTTGCCGCCTTATATAGAAAGATTTTTAAGCATGATCCATTCTTAAGAAGCAGGGTATACATCTTCACAGAGGCTGGAGTAGATACGGCGGTTACTCTTGCTGAGAACTTATCAAAAAAGAGATATGGAAAAAACAAATACGGAGACAAGGTCGTCACTAGAAAAGGCGACATCGTTACAATCGTTGTCCCAAGTTCTTCGATGAGAACGCAGGAAGGAACTGAATTTAGAGATAAATTAATCCTTAAGGGTTTTGACGTCATAACCGAAAACGTTTCGTACAGATTCCTAGCGTATTTCCTTAGAAGAAAGCCAATGATTTTTAAATCTCGCAAACGCTTAACTAGAACCGTTGCATATTCGATGTTCTATAACGATAAGGACAACGTTGCATTTGCAAAAAGAGCGTATGACGTCATCTATGCAGTAAAAGAGAAAACTGCATGGCACGCTTTCTTGATGTACTTATTAAAGCTCTGCCACTATGTCGGCATCGCTAGACCAAAGAACCCACCAGAACTTGTAGGCGACAATTTAAACGAACATGACTCGGAAGCTAATGTTGAAGAACAAGAACGCAATGAGCAAATCAAAAGACGTCAGGACCAGAAGAAGAGAAAAGCGGATAGAAGAAAATATCGCGTAATGACATTCGCTAGGATCATCGATGTATTAAAGAATCTAGATAAAGATATCGAGATTGTTGAGAAATCCGGAATCGAAGGAAAAACAGAAAAGCAAATTGCTAAGGCAAAGAATAAATTAATCAAAAAAGGAAGAAGATATTTCAATGTTTTAGACCGTGTTCAGTTCTACATCTCTTGCCAGGATTATGACTATGATGATGCATACCCATTCATTAAAGAGTCATTCGGTATGATTAAGTCATTCTCAGAATATGAAGCGGTGTCTACTGATTTCTTATTGCACACCCCTATCACCACATTCCTTCCTGATTTAAGAGAAAAGGCAAGGAAGCCAATTGATGGTCCAATGTATGATAAACCAATGAATGTCCACTTTATTGGTTTTGGACGTATTAACCGTGCAATATTCACAAAGATGACTGCTGCTTATCAGCTATGTAGAGATGGAGAGGATTTAATCCACTACCACATTGTTGATAAGGACGCTGATTCTTTGATTAAAGACAATTCTAACATTTATCACGAACCATCTAATCCATCTATCTCACTTGATCTTAGTGGTGATATCACTCTAGAAAAAGAAAAAAAAGCTATCCTTAAGAAGCTTGCAGAATTACTAGGTTGCAACGAAGAAGATAAGAAACTTGCAGGCGGATTAGAAAAGGCAAATAAAACATTGGAGTATGTTTTCGAAAATAAAGATACCATCGTTGATTTAAAGCAAACTATACGTGGCATTTTCTATAGCGCTTTATGCGAACTTAAGCCGGACGAATACATCTATGCAGGTTATCCAAAATTATTTGACGTCAGCGGGCATTTGGACGGATTGGACTTAACTGAAGACGAGACACTCATCTCTTATATCAAAAAGGAATTTGATAATAAAAAGGATGGCGTCCACATCTTAAACAAGAGCGAGTTCAACGCTTTCATCGTCTCTGTTGGCGATGCAGAGCTTAACATTAAGATCGCCCATACATTACGCGCGGCCATAAACGCATATTCAACAGGCGAGCGAAAGACTTACATTTATGCATTCGCCAATAACGGGAATGTTGTTAGGGAAGAACTCGAAGACAAGAACAACATCGTCGTAAAAATCGAAGACCAGGATCCATATATTAAAGATGAAATGGTTAGAACTCCTATCATTTTATTCGGTAGTGACGAGGTCTTAGCCGATTACCAAATCCAAATAAGCGCGATGCTCGACAAATTCGGTTGTTGGGAAAACTTCATGTACGGCAAGACGAGAAGAAAGGATTCAAGACTAAATGATGAAGAAGAACTTTTGTCTAAGATTTCATGGAAGAAGGGTAATACCGTCAAGAATCAGGCAAGCAACATCTACTCCTCTTTGACTTTAAATGCGAAACTTAGCCTTGCTGGGTACGATTTATCTAATGATCTCGAAATATCGCCTGCACCGGCTCCTACTTCGCAGATTGACCTCCAAAAAATCGTTATGAAAACACCTGAATTCATCACGAACAAAAATGTAAGTGAGGAAGAAAAGATTGTTCGTGACAACATCATGAGAATGGAACACAGCAGATTTGTGTTGCAAAAAGCATTCATCGAAAAGATGCTTCCACTTCCGATCACGACATTCTTGAAAAATTCAACAGAAAGCCAAAGCGGCCAAACCAAGGGACAAAACAATACCAGGCACGCATGTATTGTCTCGAATAACGATCTGAGGATGTTCGAAGGCGTCTTGCTTTACGCCGGAATAAGAGAAATCGAAGAATCTAAATTCGAATACAATTTCAAGGACATGCACAAGACGGCTATCAAATTGATCTATGACAATGATCTAGATGGAATTGCCGCTGCAATCGCCTTCTCAAAAAAGTAACACAACGTGTTGTCTAATAAAAAAGACAAAAGTATAATTCAATTAAAATACAACAGGAGTAAATATGTTAACAATCACAGCAAAATTATTTAAAGCCAGACTTGATAAGGAAGGCTGCAATTACACAGTTCACGAAGATAGAAACGGCATCAGTGCCGGATGGAATCTAGATGGCGGAGCATCCATAAGGCTCTTGGTCTCATTCGACGACGATAACAAGAGCTGCAACATCACAGCATACAAATTCGTTAACGTGCCAGATGCTAAATGGGGAAAGGCTTTGATAGCGCTCAACAATCTTAATGAAAATTATCGTTGGGTAAAGTTCTATATCGATAGCGATAACGATATTATCCTTCAGGATGATGCAGTTATCACAATCGATACTTGCGCAGACGAGGTCATGGAACTTGTCAATAGAATGCTCAGCATCGCAGAAGAAGCATATCCATCAATCATGAAAGCAATTGCTTAAGCAAAATATAAGACTCCTTAAGGGCGTTTTGTTGATGTCGTTGAGGCATTCATCGTAGTGAATGATACACAAGATAATATCAACAGAAGCCCTTTTTAATTTGTAGCGTTACAAACGTTTATAACATATAATCCACTTATGCCACTTTTAATTAAGAAAAATGAGATAGATGCCTATGTATCAGGGTTGATTGATAATGGTTCAAAGCCATTAAAGGCAAAGAAGATAGGATATGTTTTAGCACGCCCTGCAATAGCGGGTGAAATCATTGTCTCCTATGCTGGAGACGGCATGAATGTTGAAGAAACTACAAATACAGCGAATGATTCAGATTGGGTATTAACTAAATCTAACCCTAATGGAGAGCCTATTACATCAATTGATGGAAAGCAAAACGAATGGATAATTAGCCAGGAGACGTTCATTAAGAAATATGAAGCCCAAGACAAAGACAGGGGCTTATATAGACCGATATCCTCCGTTCAAGTTTTCTTACAAATCATGGAAGATATTGAACTAGAATCACCTTGGGGTTCAATTGAACATCTCGAAGCGGGAGCTTATCTAAACATCACCGCTCCTAACGACGTATACGGAATCCAAGAAAAGGACTTTATAGACACATACGAAATAATCGAACAAGACTAGATTGTTAAGAACATTTAGAAACATCTAGTCTTTTTTATTTTTAATAAACATCAAATCGCTTATAATGAACAAACAGCATTCACGTTAAATAAGGAGTTCAACCCCATGAACCTAACTGAAGAACAATTACCTAAGAACCCCCTTATCAAATCCGTTTTGGAAATGATTCCTGGAGATGGACCGGTTACTCCGGAACACATAATATTCGGATTCGCTAAACTATTCTCAATGGATGAGGTCCAGATTGACATTATCATCCCAAGTATTTCTTTAAAAGAAATCTACGAGATAAAAGAAAAATTCAATTCATATAATTTTAATTGCGAACTTATCAAAAACACCTTCTCCTTCTACGTTCAAAACGCAGAAAGATTTGGCAAGGAGATCGGAAACTGGAATACATTCGTGAGAAGAGGCGTTGCAATAAAGATCAACGCGATGGAATTGTTCCAGGAAGCTTTAGATTGCACTTATGTTGTCATGAGCGATTATAAGAACGATTCCGGATTAACAATGTTAGACATTTTTGAATTGCAGCAGGCAATGTTATCAAAAAGCGAGGCTTCCTCATCTAAATCCAGCGATATCGATTGGGATGGGATATTTGAA
The DNA here is from genome assembly GCA_024408305.1 of Bacilli bacterium. Taxonomy (GTDB): domain Bacteria; phylum Bacillota_I; class Bacilli_A; order RFN20; family CAG-826; genus UBA4951. The sequence continues at coordinate 4,677 of JAKSVD010000093.1, forward strand.
AGACAAGAAGACGAAAAGAAGGAAAATGATGACGACAAGGAGATCGATGAATTAATCAAATTCCTCAGTCAACTCGAGGCCGAAGAAGAAAAAACCGAAGCCGAGGAGAAAATAGAAGAAAGTAAGTCCGAGGAAGAAGACGCTCCTCCAGTTGAGGAACCTAAGAAAGAACCAATATCCTTACAGGGCATTTCTAAGAAATATCAAGATATCACTCTAAAGATATTCGAAAACGTTAAGGGACAAGATAATGCAGTCATGAAATTTGTCCGCGGAATTTATCGTGGAGAAATGCAAAAAGGCAGCAAAACTAGAGCGCCTTTAGCAAGTTTCTTCTTTGTTGGACCATCCGGCACAGGAAAAACATTCCTTGCTCAATGCGGTGCTGAAGCTTTGGGCTATGCAAAAGACGAATGCTTGTTCTTGAATATGTCTGAGTACGCGTTAGCGTCTGACGTGCCGAATTTAGTCGGTACTTCTCCTGGCTATAACGGAGGAGATAAGACCAAGAATGATGGAACATTAACAAAATTCTTGCTTGAGCATCTATATACCGCAAAAGAAAAAGGAAAAGACCGTGATCGTCAGCCAATCTACGAATACAGCAAGAAAGAGAATGGCAGATGTATTGTCGTATTAGACGAAGTTGAAAAAGCATCTCCAGAAGTTCTTAAGACTTTCTTGCCGATTCTTGGACAAGGAGTGTGTCACGATGTCTTCCGTCAAAAGGACATTGACTGCGGGAATGCCATCTTCATTTTCACGTCCAATTTAGGAAAAGAATTATATGACTCCACTACCGCTCCATTAACAACCCTTCCAGATAAGGTTGTTGCAAATGCGATTGGAAGCCAGATTAATCAGAGAACCGGCGAACCATATCTTCCACCGGAACTCGTTTCACGTTTAGCTGCTGGAAATATGATAATGTTCAACCATTTATCTATTTCTAATCTTGTTAAGATTGCAAGAGATTCAATGGAACGCATCAGTGTGCAGCTCTGCAAGAACTTACACTGCAAGATTAAGGTTGCTGAAGACCTTCCTGCATTCTTCTTGTTTACAAGAGGTTCAAGCATCGATGCACGCGTTGCATCTAATAGCGGATCTTCATTCATCTCAAATGAAGTCTATGAATTCATTAGACAAATCGGACAAGAAGGAATCGATAGCAACATCAATTCAATCGAATTCAACATCGATATCAATTCAATGAACGATGAGATGAAGAAACTCTTTGTCCGCGAAGGAAAGACTCAGATATTAATCATCGCAAATAAGGATGCAAAAGAAGTTTTAACACCAAACGACGATAAGATTGATGTACGTTTCGCGTCCACTTATTTCGACGCGATAAAGTTATATGAAGAGATGGATGATCCTATCGTCTTTATCGACCCAGAGACTGGATATAGCGAAGATGACGATGATGTATTATCAGTCACAGACTATAACTCAGATGGCGTTAAGGTCTTTAGAAAGCTCATTGAAGATGGTGATGCACCAACAATATTTATATTAAATAAAGATGAATTCTTGAGTGATACAGACGCAGAGACATTCATCCAGCTTGGAGCCTCAGACATCATCAACTATTCAACAGAAAAAGAAGC
>JAKSVD010000094.1 GCA_024408305.1 Bacilli bacterium
ATGTGTCACTAACAATCGAAGATGGAGAAATCTTTGGTCTTGTCGGACAATCCGGAGCAGGTAAATCAACACTTCTAAGAACAATCAACCAACTCGAGAAAATCGACAGCGGATCCATTCTGGTAAACGGGGTAGACGTATCCACGCTCAACGGAAAGGCGCTGAGGGAATTCAGAAAGGGAATTGCAATGATATTCCAGCATTTCTCGATAATGGAAACCCAGACGGTATTCCAAAACATCGCATTGCCTCTTGTCTGCGAACACTGGAAGAAGAAAGACATCGAAAAGAGAGTTCACGAATTGGCAGAGATCGTTGGTCTTACCGAAAAGCTTCAGTCAAAGCCTAGAGAATTATCCGGTGGCCAAAAGCAAAGAGTGGCAATCGCAAGATCCCTCGCTTTGGACCCTAAGATCCTCTTGTGCGACGAAGCGACATCCGCTCTTGATCCGATAACGACGGATTCAATCCTTGATCTTCTCAAAAAGATTAACAAGGAAATGGGCATCACGATAATTATCGTCACCCATCAGATGGAAGTCATCAAATCGGCATGCAAGAGAATCGCAATCCTCAAGGATGGAAATCTCCTTGAAGTCGGCGAGACGGATGATTTGTTCCTCTCAAGTTCATCAGCCCTTAAGACCTTGGTAGTCGAAGACGAAATCGTTCCAACGACTGGAAGAAACATCAAATTGTATTTCCCAAAGACCTGCACTGCAGAATCAATCATCACCAAGATGGCAAGGGAACTCAATTGCGACTTCTCAATCGTTTGGGGAAAATTAGAGAAATTCCAAGAACTAGTTCTTGGCACTCTGATAATCAACGTCTCCGATGAAAACTTTGATCGAGTGATCGAATATCTCGGCAAAACCGATGTAAGAGTCGAGATAATCAAAGGGGGTGATAGATAATGTCGTTTAAAACATATGTCACCGAATATCTCGGTAAATATCTATTAACAACATTAGAAATGGTCGGCATCACCTTATTGATAGGCGCTGTAATCGGCACTATCTTAGGCTCACTCCTCTATGTCACACGAAAGAGCAAAAAGAAATGGGTCCAGGTCCTCTACAAAGTATTGGACTTCATAGTTGGATTAATCAGATCCTTCCCATTCTACATCCTCATCTTCGTTCTGTTGCCATTCACCAGACTTCTCGGACTAAGAGCTATGTCAAATGAAGGCTTCATCGTTCCACTCACAATCGCAGCGATACCGTTCATAGGAAAAATCATCGAAGGTTCGCTCATTGAAGTTAACGAAGGAGTAGTCGAGGCAGCAACATCCTTAGGACTCTCGCCGTGGCAAATCATAACAAGGGTCGTCCTAAGAGAAGCACTCCCATCAATCGTATCTGGAATCACCCTCTCGTTAATCACCCTCATCGGATATTCCGCAATGTCGGGTGCTGTCGGAGCGGATTCCCTGGGATCATTCGCCTACAACTTCGGAATGATATCCTATGATACGGCCGCAATGCTATATGCAGTCGGCACAATAGTCGTCTTAGTCGTGTTAATCCAAACAATTGGAAATTTCATCTACAAATTAGTTAAGTAAAGGAAAAATAAATATGAAAAGATTTGCAACATTCGCTTTAACAGCACTCTCACTCGTCGGTCTCGCATCATGCGGCAACGCAAAAAAGACAATCCATGTCGGCACAATGTCTCAGCCAGGCGAACCAATCCTCAAGTACATCGAAAAGGAATACGAGGACAAGACAGGCTACAACTTAGAGATCCAGCTCTTCACAGACTTCGCAACACCAAACAACGCATTAGCACAGGGCGAAATCCAGGCTAACCTCTTCCAGCACAAGCCATTCCTCGACACATACAACGAGAACAACAAGACAAACCTCGCTTCTGCCGCAATCATGTATGACTGCGCTTACGGCGGCTACTCAAAGAAGATCTCAAAGCTCTCAGAATTACCAGAAGGCGCTAAGATCACAATCGCAAATGACGGTTCCAACATGAAGAGATGCTTAGACATCCTCGATGCTGAAGGCTTAATCAAAGTCGATTACGGCACCACAGCAACAGCTGACTTAAACCCAGACACAGTAAACTCATACATCACTGAGAACTCAAAGAACCTCGTCATCTCACCTATCGCAACAAACCTTATCGCTGCATCGCTCGATGAGAAGGACGTCTACATCGGCATCGTCAACGCAACATTCGCAATCAATGCTGGATTAGGTTCATCATCAAACCTCGTTTGCCAGGAACAGGATCCAACCCACAAGAACGCAAACATCCTCGCATGCAAGACAGAAGACCTCAAGGAAGATTGGTTAACATCTCTCGTTGAAATCCTCACAAGCAAGGAAACAGACGAATTCGTCACTGCAACATTCGGTTCAACAATTACTCCATATCACGGATAATTGAAAATAAGAATTAATCCTTATGCCGAGCGCATAGGGATTTTCTTTAACTAATGCTTTGGTATAATCAAGGAAAGGAGGAATGGATATGACCGAATTAGAATCTATTCTTTGTAACGAGATCGATAACGATTTCGATTACATCGTTTCACTTAGACGTTACTTTCATTCGCACCCAGAAGTCTCAACAGAAGAATATCTAACCGCTGAGAAGATCGAAAGCGAGCTAGACAAGCTAGGAATTGCTCATAAAAGAGTGGCAAAAACTGGAATTTACGCGGAAATTGTTGGAGATAATCCTGGCAAACATGTCATAGTTCTTAGAGCCGATATAGATGCACTTCCTGTTAAAGAAGAACACGAAACTCCTTATAAGAGCGTATACGAAGGTAAGAGCCACGCTTGTGGGCATGATTGCAATACATCATGTTTGTTAGGCGCTGTTAGAGCCCTTGTTAAACACAAAGACCTTATCAAAGGAAAAGTCATTATCAACTTCCAGCCTGGAGAGGAAATTGGCTACGGAGCAAGATTCTTTGTCGACGAAGGCCATATTGATGAAGCTGATAGATCATTCGGTGTCCATATGTCTTCTAGAGAAAGAGTCGGCAATGTCGTCTGCATGGCCGGCCCTAACAATGCATCAGTTGATTATTTCCATATCCGCATTAACGGAAGGTGTGCACACATCGCCAGCCCAGAAAAGGGAATCGACGCACTTCATATAGCAAGTCAAATCGTGGTTGAAGAAAGAGCCTTGTTTGCCCAATACCCAATTGATCAGACATTAATTGGAATCGGCAAGATGAGTGCTGGCACACAATACAATATCATTGCAGGCACTGCAGATATCGAAGGAAGCCTACGCTGCATGACTCATGAAATGAGAAAAGTCATGAAGGCCAAGATAGAAGACATCGCTAAGCGTGTTGCAGAAGAAAAAGGCGGCACAGTGGAGATTGAATGGAAGGATTTCACCTCTCCTTTAATCAACGATGAAATTGCTACGCTTGAAGCGCAGGAAACAGCAGCATCGATCTTTGGAGAAGAGAAGCTCATCAAAAATAGAAAAGCTGATTTATCAGGAGATGACTTTGCCGAATACATCGTCAAGGTTCCTGGGCATTACGCTTATATAGGTTCTGGCAACCCAGAAATTCCTGAAACTTGCGTTGCTCATCACGACACAAAATTCGACGTTGATGAAAGATGCTTGGCATTCGGCGCCAAGATGTATGCTTGCTACGCTATCAACTATCTAAATAAATAATGAAGGCGGTCCTTGATGACCGCTTTTCTTATGTCAAATTATCGAGGTTATGATAAAATCATTCACATGAAAACACTAGTACTCGCAACAAACAATCAGCATAAAGTTAGAGAATATAACGAAATGCTCCAGCCAATCGGCTATGAAGTCAAAACATTAAAAGAACTCGGCATCAAAATTGATCCAGAAGAAAACGGAACTACCTATGCCGAAAACGCCTATATCAAATGCAAGGCAACAAGAGAATTAGTTGACTTACCTGTCATCTCCGATGATTCAGGAATCGAGATTAAAGCATATGGCACATTCCCAGGAATCTTCTCCTCTAGATTCATCGATGAGCAATGCGAAGGCTCATACGAAAAAGGATTCGTCAAAATCAATGAGATGCTAGAAGGCAAGGAAGACAGAAGAGCCGAATACCACTGCGCAATATGTTTGCTTGAGGAACGCGATGGAGAGCCTCACGTATTTGAAGGCATCTGCGAAGGCGTGCTACTTCACGAGCCACACGGAACAGGCGGATTCGGCTATGATCCACTATTCCATTGCACAGAAACTGATCAAGACTTTGGAACATGCACAGAAGATGAAAAGAACGCCGTTTCGCATAGAAAAAAGGCTTTGCTTGGACTTCTTAAATATCTAAATAACAAATAAAAAGAGGCGGCGCCTCTTTTTCTTTTAGCTAACAATTATCGAACAGTCGCCCATGATGTGAGCTAACTCAACATTCTTTTCGCTGTAGCCTTCCTGGATTCGATCAGCCACTTCTTTTGAGTATTTAATGTATTTTGTTGAATAGGATGTTCCATCAACAGTAATGCTTGAGCCATCAGTTCCTGTGAACGTAAATCCAGTTAATGTTGAAGTTTCTTGTAAAGCCTCGGTGTACGCAACTCCGACTGTTCCCTTCAGGGCGGTGCCTTGGTAGATAGAGACATTGAACAACTTCTTCTTTTCCTCATGGACAGAATTGAACTTAAGGGATAGGTTTTCAGATAATTTACCCGCTTCAATCCATTCAAGACCATTGGAGTAATATGTTGGATATTCTGGCTCGTGCTCGTTATCGAAGACAACAACGATTGTTCCTTTGGAATCGATATCAACAGGAGATGCTTTTGCTGTTTTCCAGTTCAAGTCGCTTGAAGTTATTACAACATCTTTTGAATCACCTGAGAGAGCTACTCCTTTGTAATCGTAATCATAGCCATATTTTGGGTTCTGGTATTCCATTGATGAAGTTGTTGCGCTGAAGTCAAACGCATCGCCATACTTGATCTGAGGTTTAATAACATTTCCATTATTGTCTCTAATGGTATCTACACCATTTTTAAAGACGTAAGATAACTTGTAATCTTCTTCTACAAATTTTGCGTAGACATTGCAGTTTCCCTGGACGTTATTTAAGTCGACTGGCGTCCCGTCTTCATATTGTCCTTGGTAGCCATCAAACACAAAATGTGCGCCAACTCTGGATGGGACGGCGGCAGAATGTGAACGTTTATCATATGAAACGCCTTCTAGCTCTCTCATATTGGCCTGTCTTCCCTTTATGACATATGCATAGCCAACCATAACAGGCGTTGCGGAATCATCAAAATACTGGACTGTATAGACATTCGAATCCTGTTTGCTGGTATTAAAAGAGCATGCTCCAAGCGTGATGCATGAGCCCGCAATGATTAGAATGTTAAGCAACTGGTTCTTTTTCACGCCTACATTATGATATTTTTTCGTGCTCAAAAAAACAAAAAACTTGCTTATGCAAGGAAAAATGATTTGTATAAGCCATTTTCTTCAATAGTTTTGTTGCGGTTATGACTTGTTCAGTTTATAGTTATACACGCGTATAGAAACGGATTGATTAATTATGAAAAAGACAACACAGACAAAAACAACTAGTTTAGCCGGCAAAGTCGGTGGCCTTGCCAGCGCTCTCTTAAGCATCATTGCAATCTTCACAATGTTTGCTCCAGCATTCAACGAAGAAGAAGGAAACGCACGTGGCAACTTATTCCAGGTCATGTTCGGCAACTCATGGAAATCAAACCCAGGCAACTACAATCCAGTCTGGCCATTGATCATCGGATTTGCACTTCTTGTCATCGCTGTATTCCTTGGATTCGCAATCGCTGCATTAGAAGGAAAGGCAAAGAAAGCTTTAACAGCTGGTGCACTTGTTGCTAACGCTGGTGCAATCGCTCTTACAATGTTCGAATGCCAGTTCTACTATGCTGCAAATGCTGATCACATCGTCAGCCTCGAATCAACCGGTGTTACTTATATCGGTGCTGCAGCTATCTGCGTTGCAATCTTCGCTGGTATCGCAGTCGTCATCAACTTCTTCTCTCTCATCTATAAGGGTGAGGCTGAATAAGCTAACTTAATAAGGAAAAGCTGGGAGTAAATTCCCAGCTTTTATTTTTTCGATTTGTGTTTGTTCTTCTTTTTTGGTTTCTTTGATAATTCATAGGAAGGGCCAATCGTATCGCTGAGTTTATCTTCTG
>JAKSVD010000095.1 GCA_024408305.1 Bacilli bacterium
GATGCAAAATCACCGCCGTCATTTTTCTTTTTTGTATATAAGGAATAGTATTGATCGTAATCAACGGTCAAACCATCAGTTTGGATGTTGTCGTAATTGACTTCTGCACCACCTCTGAACTGCTTGCCTAAAACAATGCCGGTTGGAATGCCAACTCCAATTGCGGCAGCTGAGATAATTGATAAGGTAATTATCATTCCTAGGTTATGTTTTCCAATTAATTCCGATGCTTTCATATGAAACCAAGCATATTTTAAAGTCAAAGCAAAGTGATAATTACCTACAAGGTCGAACATGCATCGTAGAAAGCCATTCTCCGATTTAGAGAATTAAAAAAGAACCGATGCGTTCGAATGATTTTTCAATCAACACAATCTCGTTCTTAAAACTAGTTACTCACAAAATAGAGTAAACTATTGTTTAACATGATCGAAAAGTGTATCTTTATGCCATGGCAGAATTAAACGAAATTGTGGCAAACAACCTAGTTGAGTTAAGAAAAAAGAAGCAATTAACTCAAATTGAATTAGCAGAAAAGATCGGGTATAGCGACAAGAGCATTTCCAAATGGGAATTGGGCAAATCCATTCCATCCGTCGACATTTTAAAGCAGTTCGCGGATTTCTATGGAGTTACAGTTGATTTTCTAATTACCGAAGGTTCTGCAAAGAAAAAGATAGTTGTAGATAGAAAATACGAGCATTTGGGACATAAGATAACAATCATGTCTCTGCTCGTGTGCGTTGTATGGTTAATCGTTGTTGCGATCTACGTTAATGGTGTAATAAACAACGTTGCCCCACTAAATGAGCTGTGGGTTACATTTGTCTGGGGAGCACCAGCAATGTTTATCGTCCTTTCCTTTATATCCTGGTTCTATTGGAGAAAAAACTTATCTTTAACAATTTTCTCTTCACTATTGATTTGGTCATTAATCGCGGCATTCTATTGCCAATACTTATCGACAAATATCTGGTACATCTTCCTTATCGGTGTGCCAATTCAAGCCGCAATACTCTTAATTGAAAATTTGAAATAATTAGAGTTCTTCTAATTCGTCAATCAAAATCAAGTCATAACTTGGATGGAGATTGGCGTTTTGTCTTTTTCTAGACTTATATTCTTCTTCAGAAATACATAACAAGTAGTCTGTTTCGTTTCCGAATCTTACGAATAAGAGATCCCTTTTGTAAGCTATATCAATTGCTCTATTTACAAAATCGATATTCTGTTGGGCTTCTCTTGAAAGAGAGATTCTTGCACCAATATAACCACTGTCATAGATGTATGGTCTACATTCTCTACAATATTCCGTATAGCAGCGTCTTGCCTCTTTTTCTTCTTCCTCACGTTCAATTTCTTTGACAGAAGAGATAGGTTTGTAGGAGATTTTGCTTAAAAAAGAGTGCAAATCCATGTTTTGTTTTGCAAGTAACCCCTTCAAAACTAACATAGTAAATTCAGAATCATCTCTTGAACAATGTTCGGTTAGACCAGCGTCGCTCTTCTCTCCAACGTATTCTGTGTATGCCTTTCCTAGGCCAATAGATTTTTCATCATCCCTGTCATATTTAACATACTCGGCAATGTCATATGCCATGTAGTCAAAAGGATCGTATCCATATCTTTTGAGTGTGTAATTCAAAAATCTAACATCATTGCGCACTGCGTATCCGAATATCATTAAATCTTTGTCAATCAATATGTTTTTTATACGGTCATAAAAGACTGGGAATTCAGGTGCTGAACGATACGTATCAAAGGAGAAAGCGAAAGATAATCCTTCGATGACCCTATCCTCTGTAACAAAACGTTCTCTTACACCGTTTTCGTCATACCCTGGGTTAATGATGATTAAATCTTTCTCGACAATATTAAAAGATTCGTCTGTTACAACATATCCAAATTCGCAAATTTTTCCACCGCCATCAGTGTTTGCGCATTCAAGGTCAAAGAATAGATATTTCATCCAGCTGTCTTTCTAAGCTTCTAAAGCGTTTGGTTCGTCTTCTTCTTCGATAAAATCAAGGATCGGTTTGATTGGACCGTAAATATAGTTCTCGTCAGCGATATCATTCATAGCGTTGCTAACTCTTTGGATGATGCTATCGATGTCATTATCCTCAAAGGTTGTTGTGATGTGAAGTCCACCTTCAAAATACACCGCTTTATAAAGAGGTACTTGAACGTTGAATTCGTTTAGGAGAGGATAAAGTCCATTTTCATCCTGGATGAGACCCATTGAGAAGTCAATACGGCAAGTTCCGTCCTCTTCGAGTTCAACCAAAATATCAATGTGATGTTCATATGGATCAATGCAAACTGGGCAATATACAAATCCGCGTCCTTCTTCTTCGGTTGATGATGTGAGATCCAATCCCCACGAGAAGAACAATTCTCTAATTTCTTTAGTAACTTCACTGATATCCATAACGACTCCCCAATATCTTATTCAAGTATCCTATTATTTCTTAATTAATAAAGAAAAATCTCCCTTTCGAGAGATTAATCGATTTGATTTGCGGGGATTTTAGTCCTTTTCCCCTTATACATGACCTCGTAGTAATCAGGTCCAAGCCCAGCGATCATCACTTTTTCGCCAGCTGCTATTGTTCCACCATCAATCATTACATCCTTTTCAAGCGCAACCATCTCAGCAACTCTGTGTTTCAACATCGATCTTGTTTCTGATGGATTCTCCTTTGGGTCTTCATAGCGGGCTGCTCTTCTTCCAATCAAGAGAGGAACGAACCAGAAGCAGAACGGGAACAGTGTCGCGATCAGGAACCAACCGATGGCAAAGCCAACAACAGTAAGAACTAGGCTTAATGTATCTAATGGTTCTGCACTGGCAACAACGACAATTCTCCACACCATTAAACCGGTGTAGCCGCCTAAAACTACGATAAAGATCAGAGCTTGAAGTAAAGCAAGCCAGGAAAAATGTGAACTAATTCTTTTACTCATGCATTTAATATACATCAAATCAGAGTATAGGAAAAGCGCCCACGAGGGATGCTTTTAATCGGCTCTAATTAAGCGTTTGCCTTAGGAGTTAAGCAATCATCGGCCGTTTCTGGAGCAATGCAAAAGAAGTTAATAGACAATCTTGCGAAGTGGCATGGACGCAAATATTCTTGTAAAATATTTAGATTAATCTAAATCCAAAAATTAACTACCTAAAATTGAATATTTACTTCAAGTATCATTTCTTTATCAATTTATCAAAGATTTTAATAGATTAAGTTGCGATTATTTCACTAAATTTTCAATCGATTTTTTTGCTATTACAGGGGACAATGCTTAGCATATATCAAACAATCTTGCGTTTTTGCTATTTTTTTCTAACTAGATAATCTTGAGATTCTGATTTTAAAAGCGTAAGATTGTCGTATGAATCAAGAAATTGAGTTTGTTAAGTATCAAAAGCTTAAACATATCAAGTTTTTAGTCAACCAGATCGATTTTAAGGAAGGTCACATCCACAATGAAATCGAAGTCTTTTTAGTTCTTGATGGAACAGGAAAAACTGAGATTGTCAACCAGACATACAACCTTCAAGTCGGCGACATCTATTTTATTAATTCAAGCGACCCGCACGCTTACTATAGATCAGCTGATGCGGTGAAGGAAACCGGTCAGGTTTGTGAAGGTCCACTCTTCTTGTTCGCTCAGATTTCTAACCACTTCTTGAGAGAATATTTCCCTCAGATCCGTACGACTTTATTTAAATCAGGACCTCTATCTGAGTATCTAAACGAAGAAGAGTTAGATGATTTCCGCGCTTGCTTAGTCAATGCGGCAATCGATTATTTTGCTGAAGAGGATTGCTATCAGTTAGACGTAGCTTCAAAAATCGCTAGCTTGTTAAAGGTCTGTTATAAAAAGCTTCCTCACAAAATCATCTCTGAGGAAAAGAAACAGAATTTAAAGAAAAAGAACCAGAGATTGCAGAGAATTGTCTCATATGTCGACGACAACTTCGACAGCCAAATCAGGCTTGAAGATATCGCTCTCCAAGAAGGCTTGTCTCCAACTCACTTCTCCCATTTATTCTCTTCATCATTTGGAATCACATTCCAGGAATACGTCAACACTAAGAGAATGGAACAATGTATCAGATTGATGCAGAACCAGGAAAAGACATTGCTTGAAATCTCTTACGAAGGCGGATTCTCCGATCCTAAATATATGAACAGAATGTTCCTTAAGACATTTGGTTGCACTCCCAAGGAATTCCGTTCTCGTTTGACAAACGTCAGAAGAGACTACCGAGTCAAAGAAGAACAATCGGAAAACATACTTGCCGATTCAGACGCATTGCAAGTGATGCTCAAATATAAGAGCAACATTGTCAACAATAAATCTTAAAATAATCCTATTAAATGTAGGATTTTTTTATATGATATGAAATACAAAAAGAAGGAAAATAAAAAATGAAGAAACAGGTTTATAATCCATATTTACCACTTTATGAGTACGTTCCAGACGGAGAACCACACGTCTTTAACGGAAGAGTCTATGTTTATGGTTCACACGATCAGTATGGAGCATTCAACTTCTGCCACAACGACTACATCACATGGTCTGCACCAGTTGAAGATTTAAGCGACTGGAGATACGAAGGAGTCATTCTTTCAAGAACAGAAGACCCAGAAAACAAGAAGAACAACCACGACTTATATGCACCAGACGTATGCCAGGGGCCAGATGGAAAATATTACATCTACTACGCATATGACTGGCTTGGCCACACAGGCGTTGCAGTTTCTGATTCACCTGCAGGACCATTCAAGTTCCACGGATACGTTTCATATCCAGACGGCGTTGCTGTCGGTTCAAGAAGACCAAAGGACGTCTTCCAGTTCGACCCAGGAGTCTTAGTTGATGATGACGGCAGAGTTTACCTCTACTCAGGATTCGGCGCAGACAGCTGGTTCCCACAGATCAAGAGCCGCATGAAAGTCGATGGCGGATATGTCATGGAATTAGAACCAGACATGAAGACCGTCAAAGGCGAACCAAAGAAAATCTTCGATAGAAGACCAGAACTTAAGGATCAGGCATACAAAGGCCACGAATTCTTTGAAGCTTCATCAATCAGAAAAGTTAATGGCAAATATTACTTTGTCTATTCAACAGTCAATGGACATGAGCTTGCTTATGCAACATCAGATTCACCAATGGGTCCATTCACATTCGGTGGCGTCTTAGTTTCAAACGGTGATGTTGGCTATAAGGGAAGAACAAAAGAAAACGCATGCTACCCACTCGGCAACAACCACGGTGGTATGGTCTGCGCTAACGGACAGTGGTACATCTTCTACCACCGCCACACCAACTTCACAAATACAGATAGACAGGGAATGGCTGAGCCAATCTACATCAAGGAAGACGGTTCAATCGACCAGGTCGAAATGACATCTTGCGGTCTCAACGGAGGCCCACTTGCTGGCAAGGGCGTTTATCCAGCATCAATCTGCTGCTGCTTAATGCCAAAGAAAGGCAATGTCTTCTATCCATTCTTCAAGCTCCCTCACCAGGCTGCAGGCGAAACATACGTCACACAGTCAGGCAAGGACAGCGACACAGTCGAAACACAGTACATCACCAACATTAAGAACGGATGCTTAATCGGTTGGAAGTACTTCAACTTAACAGAAACATCAAAGGTTATCCTTTCAATCAAGGGTAAGGCCGCTGGCGAAATCGCTCTCAAGTATGAAGAGACAGGTGAGGTTATCTCAACCGTTGCAGTCAATGGCAACAGCAAGGATATGTACCAGGTCGAACTCGAAGTTAAGAACGGTTCAGAAAAATCTGGATTATACCTCGACTTCAAGAACTTCAAGGGAAAGATCCAGCTCTACACAATCGAGCTCCAGTAAGGATTGTCCTATGAAAAATAAGGGATTTGCTGGTTTATTACTCTTAAGTTCCGCGATTCTTTGCGCATGTGGTGGCGCTCCAACACATGTACATACATATTCGTTAGCAATTGAAGGCGAGTATGAAACCAGCTATAAGTCAGGCGATAATTTCTCAACAGAAGGTCTAATCGTTAAAAAGGTTTGCTCTGGATGTGAGGAAGTTGTCGAAGTATCCGATTACTATGTTGAGGATGGCGAGAACCTTCTCTCAAATGCTGAGTCT
>JAKSVD010000096.1 GCA_024408305.1 Bacilli bacterium
TTCTGCATATATTATTATTGGTTTATATGCAAATTCATAGTAAAGATACCCATTTACGGCGCTTTATTTGGGAATGTTATATAGATGGTAATCATACCAACGCGATACAACGGTATAATTGCCACTGTGCCGCTTTTATTCTGGAGCGACAAGATGAGCACGACAAGCACCAAGAGGGTGATTGTGTCATCCATGCGAGTTGTTCTCCCTGGGGAACTGATTCCCGAAGGTTTGAGCGTTCCATGTTTGATTCTCCGCACTATATAACTAGCGCGGAATCTCGATTTTACCCAAAATCACTCATTTGGCCGTGGAAACTGAATAAAAATGGCGTGAAAGCGCAAGAAAACGATATGTAGAAATCTTCGACATTGGTAATATTAAATAACTAAACTAGAGACTATGTATTACAGGTTATTAACAGAACAACAAAAAGCGTTATACGATCAGCTCATGACAAATCCTGAGCTACACGGCACATTAATTGTGAATGATTTCTCAATTGATTCATCCATCTTTTCTAATGATTATGAATTGTTTAAAAAGATACTCAGATATTTATCTTTTGATCACCCTGAACTAGGAATATCTCTAAACGCTTGTAGAAATGAGGATGGACGCTTTAAGACTAAAGTGTATCCGGTAATGGCCAACAGAATCTTTATGCCACCAGAAGAAGCATTAAAAGATATGAGCTGTAGTGATAAGGTCAATATGGTCTCCAGTTATTTTGATTCAACTTTTAGGGCTGAGGCCGGAGATGGAGATGGCGTTGATACTGCTTCATTTGTCCTTGGAGAAGATGCCGGAAACAGTCTTGCCATTGCCCTGGGAGCTAAGTATATATTCGATAGATTCGGCGTCGAATCTTACATCATTACTGGAAAAATAAAAGAAAGTGGTGTTGAAATGGCCTGGAACTTTACCAATATCGATGGTGATTTCTATCATTTCAATGCCTTCTTAGCTAAGAATGGCAGATGGCAATTCATCCCATTTTCTAAGTTTTATTCCATCAGTGATGAATCAGCCCTTTTGTTTGGAAAAACGATATCCTGCACAAAATCTTTTCCTGATAGAGAAGAGTCAATTGTTGTTCCATCTGGTAAATTGGCCGGTAATGGCGTTATGGAAGAACATAGCATATCGAAAACAAAGAGTGTAAGTGAATGTAGAATCGGTCATCAAATGCCTATCTTTACCGACTTAGAACTCTCAGAATTCGAAACAGAAGTATCAGACTCTGAAGACGATGAAATCCCAATCGATTCTTATGTAGATTTTGATGACGACACCGATAGCGTTTCCTCTATTTCACATGATGACCTATTTGGCCCATCTAGCTCTCCTAAGAAGCAGGAATGTCTCATTGATAAAGTCGGCTATGCGGTAGTGTCGGATAAGAAAGTTGAGAAGGGCGATGTTTGCTACATCAACTTTGCAATGTTTGATGAGGCCAATAGGAGTGTATTAGACGAAATCAAAGAAGAATACGAAACACCAAATGTAACAATATCAGGAAACCACTCTGTGGAAAGAGGCGTGGATATATTGGTAATACTTACATCACCATACATTAAAGACCTATATCTAGAAGAGACATTCAAATGGCAAGGTGGTAGAAGTGTAATCCAGTTCTATTTTGATGTGCCAAAGGATTACGACAAGAAAGCAGTAATCTTAAACTTTGAAGTCTACGCTAACGGATTAAAGCTATCCAAACTCTTGTCTAGAGTGCTTATTGGCGGTGGAGAGAACGAGGGTTGCCCGGTTTCTAGACAAGATGTCAAAGAAGCGTTTATCTCTTATTCGAGCAAAGATAGATATGAGGTATCACTTTTAGTCCAGGGTATGTCATCTATCTATAAAAACGTGCACGTATTCTGGGATGTTGAAAGCTTAAGAAGTGGAGATGATTGGCAAAAGAAGATAGATGAGGCAATCGAAAAAGCTGATGTCCTTTATCTATGTTGGAGCGAAAATGCTGCAAAAAGTGAGAATGTTAAATATGAGTGGCAAACCGGCATCAGGTTACACTCCGTCGATTTTATCGTGCCAATCCCTTTGGTTGCGCCAAATCCAGAATTATGCCCAATCCCGAATGAATTGAATAAGAAGCATTTTAACGATATGACTGTATATATCAGGCATTACTTAAAAAAGGCAGCGATGTAGATGTAATTGTCTAGGACATTCAGCAGATTACTTGAATGATATAAGCGAATGCCGGAGTCGCCATGAAGTAAGATGCTAGTTATGGAAGCATCAAGCGTCAGTAAACAAACCGTAAGATGGTTGGAGAATATGGAAGCCAAGGGTGAATGGTGCAGTGTTTTTGTGCAGTCAGAGCGTTATTTATAAAATAAAAATAGGCTCTCTAAATGGAGAGATATTATGAATGAAGAATGTTATAATAACGATAAGAGGTTACATACATATGAGAATTTTCGTTAAAGCCGCAGTTGTCATTAATATAGTTGGTTGTATCGCTCTAGGCGCATGGTCAGTTGTCCAATTGTTTAATGGCATATTTCCTTGGTTAATTTATCTTGTGGCAGCTATACTTGAGGGCTGTTTCTTTGGTGGTTTGTTTGCTTATCTAAATGATGTAGATCAGAACAGACGATACCTTTCCCACGTTAATTTGAAGATGTGTCAGATGAACGAAAAATTGAAAGGTATTGACGGAAACGGAGATATGTTCTTGAATGCGTTAGCTGCTCTTGTTGCCGATGACGTTGTCTTTGTTTTGAGAGATGATTCAATTACTGTTTATATAAAAGGAACAGGGGGTACAGTTTCGTGTTTATTGAGTGATATTTCTTCCATCCAATCAGTCGATGCTCCAGGAAAATCGAAGAAGATCAGAATGTTATTTGGTAACAGTATGATAGAAGAGACTGTATCTGATCCTTCTCAAATCTCGATGATAAGAAATTTCATAGCTAGAACATTTGAACAAAAACATTAAATATTTATGAACGGAGGAAATGAATGAAGAAGGTTATTAAATTATTTTTTGGTTTATCAACATTGCTGACTCTTATTTCGTGTGGTAGAGGCAGCGGTAATGGCGAGAGAGCCTTGGGCTATGATCAGTTAAAAGGCTTGGCGGCTGATGGTTCACCATCATTAGACTATAAAGTCAGCGTCTCCAAATATGACCATTATCGTGAGTACATGTCGTTTCCATTCTACAATATTCCTGTTGGAGTCGTGGAGAATTATGACTCATTTTATGGCTCGGTTACTTATCTTTTATATAATCTAAATACTGGTTCCCTTATTATTGAGGCAAGCAAATACGGAAGTTTGGGTGGTTCAGATCTTTGTTATGCAATTTCGAATGATGGAATAACTAGCATTATCAATGCTGAAGGAAAAATAATCACATCATTTGCGCTGAATAGTCGCTATGGGAGCTATTCCTCGTCCATCGAGACAGTCTCCCAGTTAAATGGTGATTATTATCAATCCATCAGTTTGTATGATAGCTACTATGGCAATTCGTTTACATTCTATACAAAAACTTCAAATGGAATTACGACGTCAATTACCGAAGCTGAATTCAATGCAGCTGCGGAGATGAGCAAGGTTCCAGCAAAAAAAGAACTCGGTAATTTGAAAGATATTGGATTTGATACATCTAATAAATATGAGATGCATAATGGTCAAGATTACATTGTTTATAACAAAAACGGGAATTACATCGGAACAATTCCAGTCTCTTCTTGGAACTTGTCATCTTCTTCCGTTTTTTATGGAAGCAATGCGACGATGTACTACTGTGGATCCAAATCGGAAGATGATGTGATTCAAGGAGCGAAAGTCACGACCACCAATTCGTATTGTTTTGAAGTTGATCTGGAAAATGCATCTTGGAAATACGTTGAGCATCTGCCGTTTGTTGTAGATTTTTACAAGCAGTGCAATGAAAATGGTTGTTATTCCAAAGCTCTACTGACTGTCACCCCTCTAAATTCAGACAGAACAAAAAAATTACCATATCGAGAAATCCGTGAAGTTTCTACTAACATCGAAAAGACTAATGCCTATGCATATGACAGCATCATTGATTATCGAATGATCAACACATCGAGCGGAATTATTGCCTACTCCGATTCAAGCGTATTCTTCGTCAAAAAGACTGGAAGGAAAATGGTTGAAGGTGTCACCTCTATTGTGAAGGCAAACAACGATAAGGTTCTTTACTATAACAATGACGGCAAAATGACATTAAGCAAGACTCGCAATTTCGGTCTTGGTGATGAACATTCCATTAAGTATGGT
Source organism: Bacilli bacterium (assembly GCA_024408305.1). Lineage (GTDB taxonomy): Bacteria > Bacillota_I > Bacilli_A > RFN20 > CAG-826 > UBA4951. The sequence goes on from JAKSVD010000096.1 coordinate 4,291, forward strand.
TGCGATAACATATCCTGGAATACATTTAATGGCGAAACAGTATATTCAAAAACGAATGGAGGATATACATACGTCAACGATAATTACAGAGTTCTATCAAATCACACTCAATACGCTATTAATCGCGGAATCGTTATAATGGGACATAAGGTTACGACAATTGGAGCAGGTGGCGTAGTTGAGTTCAGTTCTAATATCAACGTTCTAAGCGAGGTTTTATCCTTAAATAACGGAAATTCGCTATGGAAAGCTTCTCTCGAAGATGGCACGGATAAGTATTTCGTCTATAGCAAGTCAATCAAATAAGAGGATTGGTTTGGGCCAAACAATTGCTAGAGCCAATCATGTTTGCATTAATAAACACAGGGAATGATGTCTCCCTTCATTAATTGAGAACGGCATTATAGCTGATGACGTCTACAACCATCTTTTTGGTTGCGGATATTAATCAGCTTTTATTGTTGGTTGCATTACCTGATGCATTTATCTCGAAAGGCCCAGAGAAATTATCAAAACAACCCAATGAAACCTTCATTTTTGACACATTTTTTAAAATCAAGTCGTTTTCTTTCCAATAAGTTTTGGTAAAATGACCACCGGCTTATTTAGGCTAGGTATTATTTATGTTTAATTTGTGGTTCTTCCTGATCTTCTCCACCTTGGCGTGGGGTATTGCCGAAATCTTCTACAAGAAAGGTAACGGCGTTAAAGAAAAGTACGCTCATTTAAAGACTGCCATGTTTGTCGGCTTCCTTATGGGTGCGTATGCATTGGTTATATTCATCATCCAGGCTTGTGATCCTGTTGATGGATTAACATTCCTGAAGAATTTCCCTATTAATTTTGTTTATTACTTGCCTGTTGCAGCGTGTTATATCGTTTCGATGGCCTGCTCATATTTCGGTGTCAGATTCATTGCTGAATCAATTTCTGACCCAATTGAAAATACGTCTGGAGCGATTGTCCCATTACTTTGCTTAGCATTCTTGCCTGCAACTAGAGAAGATTATCTAACCTGGCCAATCATGCTAAGTATCGCAGTGGTCATCGTTGGCATCCTTTGCCTTGGATTCTTCGATAAGAATGGCAAGGATGAAAGACATAAGAAATATGGCAAAAAGCTTGCGATTGCAGGAATTGCAATGCCATTCTGCTATATGTTATTAGACTCTCTTGGAACATTCTTAGACGTCTTCTACACGGATGATGTTGAGAGCACAATCCTCGTCGGAGTTACAGAAGGCAATTTAGAGCACACCGCAAACTGTGCCTATGAGTTCACATTCTTATTGGTCGCAATCGGAATCTTAATCTTCTTGAAGTGCAAACACGTAAAGATTTTCGATCTTGGAGAGGATGCTCCACAAGAGGTAGTGGCTGAAGGCGGCGTCGCAGTTGGCGAAAAGAAGAGCTTGTTCCAGAAGGTAATGTCCCAGAAGTGGAAGCTCCTTGCCGCATTATTTGAAACAGCAGGTCAGGCAACATACTTATTCGCTCTATCAGAAGGAAGTGGAATCGCCGCGGTCATCTTGGGTGCAGGAACGGTTATCATCTCCTTCATGCTCTCAAGAATCTTCTTAAAAGAGAAGCTTACATGGATCCAGTATCTGTTCATTGGAATCATCTTTGTGGGCATCATCACCCTATCACTTTTAGGGGTTTAAAAGATTTTTAATCGTAATTTCTTGATTGAGAAAACGTATTAGGAATAAAATTACATCGATATAAATACCATTTATAAGGATTGGAGATAAAAATTATGGCAATTGAAGCAGGAGATTTCAAAACAGGATTAACATTATTGATC
>JAKSVD010000097.1 GCA_024408305.1 Bacilli bacterium
TAATGGTATGAGCAAATATAACACTCTCTGGGAATACATTAAGAATGAAGGTCAAGACACGCTATGTCTATCATTCTCCAAGATAGAGGAAGTGCTAGGTTTCCCTATCGATCACTCATTCCTAACATACAAAAAAGAACTATTAGAATACGGCTACAAGATTAACAAGATATCCCTTAAGGACAAAGTAGTGTACATCATAAAAATATCAAAATAAGCCACCTAAGGTTTTTAGCCGTTTTGAGGCAGGTTAATCCCTAGGATGCCTCATAGGCCGGTAGGTAGCAGTTCTTGGCACCTAGAAGGGCTTAAATATCAAAATAAGTCATGTTTCAATGATCTATAGATAAATGCTGTAACAAAAAGATCTATTTAATTATTTTTTCTCCGATCTGGCCTTTTTGATGATTGCGTTGATTTCATCTAGATCCATCTCATCATTGTGTTTTTCTTCGGATCTGGCTCTCATGGAGTTAGCGGCTGCAATCGCCTTATCTAGGGAACTGTCATTTTTCAATTCAAAAGGAACGCCATTGACAGCGACACTTTTCTTAAGAAACATTCTGACTGCAGTAGAAAGATCGATACCGAGTTGCTCGTATACCATAGTAGCTTGGATTTTTAAATCTTCATCAATTCTGACCTGTAACATAGTATTCATAACAAATCCCCATATTTGTTGTAATAATTGTCATTCAAAAATAATAAGATGTCAATACAAGTTAATACATATCATAATACGCTTCACAAACTGTGATTGTTTGATGCCTAGGTTTTATTTGTCATATTAGCAAAGTGAAATAGCTAAGGCATTAACCTTGGTTTGAGCGAACTTAGCTGGCCTTCCTTTGAAGGTGCTTAAATATCAAAAATGCTCGTCATAGGGCATCAGTTTCTATTTGGTCATTTATTATTCGCAAACAAGCAAATATCAAACCCCACATTGGATACAATCGATGTACAGGAATGTAGTATATCCCCGTATTGGAGGTTATATGTATGTACATCGATTTTGTATCAAGCAAGGATACAGCGGATTTGATGAATTCAGCCTTCCCAAATCATTCTATCATTGTGTGTCCGTATAACCTTAGAAGATATCCGGATAGCAAGAACCTGACTCTAGAAGAGGTATTCAAACTAAATGGTGAGGATATCTTATATTCACTATTCAATGAACCGAACACCATAATCACCATATTGATTGATTATTCAGACACCAATTCAAATCTCTTTACCGGATTGGTGTTATCTGGATTAAGGGATATTAACTATAAGGGTTATATCAAAGTGATGTATGCAACATGTGTAGACTCCACGGGCTTAAGAAGAGCGTGGTATCCATCTAGCAACATGACATTGACTTATGTATTAAATGTTCATTATCTAAGATATCTCTTGTGGTACACCAAATACGTAGATCAATGTGGTTCTAAGGATGTGTTTATCAATGTCACTGGAATCGAGTGTAAATTAGTGCCCACTAGCGATTATTTTGATGTGGTAACCAAACGTTTTTGCAGTAGAACCAATAACAGTGTGTCTGGAATTATCCACCATTTAGTCAATAACCCACCCGTTGGTAAATTAAGCGAGGATGAAGCAGGGGAGATCATCAACATGATGTTAGACTCCGGCTTACTTAAAATAGAGGCGGAAGCATTCGATGTGAGTGGTAAGTTTGATAGAGACGATATAGTTAGAGTCAAACTTAAACCAGAATATTATGAGGCTGTATGTAGATTGGATTTACTGAAGCGTTACTTTGCTGTCTATCGTGATAGAGCTAACCGTTATGTCTTAAGGAAGATCATAGATAGAACAGAGGTAATGGAATTAGTGTATTACCCAACACAATATAAGCTCTATTACCGTGATGAACGCATCGCTGTGCCCAACGCAATATCTCTAGCTACCCATAAAGATATCATGGAAGTGTTAGACGAAATTAACGATGTATTAGGTATCGATTATCTCGACTACATCCTTGAAGCTGAGCTATCTGATGGAAGATTAATCAGCGGGAAATAGACGTTCAGCGTTATTGTAGCGCGACAAAAAGAGGCCTCGATTTTCTCGAAGCCTCCGTTTTCATTTAAGGTGTTCGATACAGCTTTGGCATTTTACGCAACAGCCTTCCTCATCCCATTCGGATTCTGGTGGGTTGAGTTTGCTGACTAGATCGTGGCCTTGGGTTATCCCGATTATCTCTTGGTAGAACCAATCCTGCTCGAAGCAGTATTCTTTGTTGGCACCGAAAATACCCGGTACAAAATCCGACTTTCAGTGCCAACATTCCATCTACTCGTACATGAGAAACACTGTGGAAGTTATCGCAAAACGCATTTTTTCATATTATTTCGATATGCTCAGCGATATATTTCACCTCCTGTCTATCCGCATTTAACTTTTAAAGGTCTAATACCCACTCAGCAAACAACAATCCATATTTAATAAAGCATCACAACTAATATATTATTTATATAAGTAACAAGGAGTCGAAATATGAGATCTGAGCTATATGAAAACCCAGAAAAAGATATTTGTCCTATATGCGGCGCTAAGGTAAAGGATATAGCCTTAGATATCATCTTTGCCGATAAGAATCCTGAACTAAGGGAACAGGTTAGAAGTGGTGAATTCTTCACATTCGAATGCCCACATTGTCACTGCTATCCTAGATTAGGTGGACCATTATCGTATATTGATGACACCAACAAATTCTATGCTGTGCTTGCTCCAATCGGAGAATTGATGTGTCTATACTTAGATGGAATGGGCGATAAATCGGATTACATCCATGTCGGCGCTACAGATTGCTTTGGATTTGTCTCCAAGATCTTGATGTTAGAGAAAGGCCTAGATCACCGTTATGGAGAACTTTATCTCCAAGCATTGTCGCTTAATAGAGACGAAGAACTCGAAAACGGAATCGATCTACCAACCGATGAAGGCGTTTGTTATGTCGATAATGCATACTTCGACATTGTAAACGGGGAGATGAAGGCTGTTATAAAAATTAAATCAGACGCAATGATGAATAAGGCTTGTCTTGAAGACTGTATATTCGAAGAGATGCTCTATGACGCGGTAGAGTCGTGTGAGAGAAGCAACATTGAAAGGGCGACATCCTTCCTTTTCGATCGCGAGGCAGCGTTCAAGTACATAGAAGAAAGTGAAGATGATGAATGCACTAAGCTTGAGAATCTCCTAATTCTTCAGCCTGATCAAGGGCCAAGCGAATTTGCCTTAGTCCCATCCTGCAGTGAATCTTGCTACAAGATCGGTGATCCAGTTGTTGCAGCAGACAATTCTTACTCCTATAAGGGTGTTGTTAGAAAATTTTTCCAGATGGATAGACACCACCTCCCAAGAAAATTAGAGGATATCCCAACCGTGTTATATAAGGCAACCCGCTATGACTTGATTCAATCATTGCCTGTTGGAACCCAATTAATTAACGATGACATCAGGAGAATGATCTCTAAAACCAAGAAAAATGAAGTTCCATCGCCTAAAAAATTATCCAAGGCTGATGTAATCCTGCCAGTTGACCTAAATCTTGGCACGTCAATCGGTCCGAAGTTTGTGGTTGATTATATCGAAGAATATGAAGGCAATTTCCTTATCGTCTATTTAGACAATGAAGACGCAGAAGGTGATCCATCAACCCCGTTCATCTATAAATTTGATGATGTGATGCAGATTGTCTTAAGAAATCCTGATCAATACGATGGGATTGTCATCAACCCGGATGCTGAACGCTACATCATGACATTTGATATGCTCATCCGTTATAGGATCTACAGTGTGTTGCACTACAAGAGAGACACAATCGCCTTACTTGAATCGCTGAACGATAAAGAAAGGGAATATTTAGGCGATATCCAATATCGACTTATCTACACTGCCTATACTGAAGATGTAAACCCAAAGATCCTTTCTAAGAAGTTTAAACTCAAAATTGTGGATATAGATAGATACCTAAATGAGGGATATTCTCGATTAGAGAAGATAGTATTATCAAGGCAGCAGAATATCTAATTAAACTCAAAAATGGATATAAGACCCATATAATAAGGGGCTGTTCGAAAACCTATAAGTGAGTAAAAGGCTCCTTTTTTAATTGAAAAGAGGCTCGATTCCTCAAAGCCTCTATTTCGTTCGGGTTAGCGATATTGCTTTGCCATCTTATTCGGAACTAGCGGCGTTCAAGGACCGATAAACCTCCAGATAATCCTTGGAGATGGTGTAGACACTGATTGTTTCGTGGTCACTGTCGAAAAATTCGACTTCGAAATCTTCTTCGTTGTAATTGTGAACAATACAACCTTTCGTGCCTACTTCCATTTCTTTGAAAGTCATGGTTTCAATGAACTGGAGTCAGGTGATTACCATTATATTCGCTGCTATTCTCTAACAATTTTAACTTGAGTGTTTTCGCTTCCGCAAACTACATCAAGAGTGATTTCAAATACTGGAGCTTTGTATCTGTTATATATATCTGTTTCATTTTCTGTTCCGGTGGACAAACCATATTTATCGAAAAATTCCTTTGTTACGTTTAATTTTTGAGCACCGTTAAGATTGGTTACTTCAAAATCCTCGTCCAAAATTAATGAATTACCCTCATAAATAACTTGAATAGGCTCGGTATCAATTTCGCTGAAATAGAAGATGAATGGAGTGTTCTGTTCTAGTGGGAAGTATAGAGGTGTAGTGCCGTTATACTCGGTAACGTAAGCTTCCTTAGCCGCATAAGACACTAACATCTTTGAACTATTCTCTCCTATCTCATCAATTTGAACGTAATGAGGTAAAAGATGTTCATCAAGATAGTAATAGACATCTCTTGGGTCATCGCCTTCTTTTATAAATTCCAGAACTGATTCGTCATAAGAGAAAGTCTGATTTCTTCTTGGTTTGAATAAATCAGTGATTCCTTCATCTCCTTTAGTGTAGACAACATTACCATTTTTATTGAAATAACAACCATTGAATTCAAGGAAATCACCAACAACACTATAGCTATCCCATTTATCTGGGGTAGGCAAGAGCACGTTTTGGTATCCCCTTTTATTCACGTCGATGTAAATGTAAGAACCATCATCGATATTATAGATAACGGATTCGCCGTTATAATGGGCAGGAACTAAAGAATCGATAAAATCATATGTGGCTGAGTCGGTTTTTGGAATAAGCCCTTCAGGGATAGGCAATTCTTTTCCGGTTGTTCTATCTACAAAAATCCCTAAATAGTTATCCGCCACAAAACATGGTTTGAGATATTCGCCGGTTCTAATGAAGTCTGAAATTAAATCTTGGTAACCGCTGAATAAATTAGAAAATGGCAGTTTCATATCGAGCCAGAAAAAGAAGAAATAATCGAGATAAGAATTAAGGCCATCCTCACATTCGATTTCGTCTACTAGGTTTGTGAAATAGAGTTGGTCTTTAACCCTCTTCAATGCATAGTCTTTAGCAAAATATGCATAATCAACATTGAATTCAATATCGGTTCTTGCCTTTGTTGTTGCATTGAATAGGTATTTCTCTCTACCGTTTTTCCTTACGAAATATGTATCTTCATAAATTCTTTGAACGTATTCGTTATTCATTTCAAGGAGAACTTCACCCGTAACTGTAACTAAACCATAGTTACCAAATCCTTGGGTTCTATTAAAGGCAAAGCCGCTTGATGAACCAGGCCCTTGTAAGAAATAATCTCTCTCGTTGAGTGGAGCATTCATTGAATTTGAGTTCAACTCATCTTGAATTCCGTTTCTCTGAGTGGCAATTACCACACCGTTATGGTGCTCGTCGCTTAAATCAAAATATGAAGGTTCAACAGTGTAGTTGCCGTTTGTATCAACAATACCGAAATTTGCTCTACCTGTATTTTCGTCTAATGTACTGACCGTTGCATAACCATCTTGGAAATAAGAAGCGGTGATGAATCTTGCGTCCATGTCAATAATCGTACCAACTTCAAATGGTGCATCTTCGTACGGGTCAGGATCTTCTTCTTGTTCGGTTACCACGCTCGAACATAGAGGAACAAGTTCATTGGTTTCTTTATCGAAT
>JAKSVD010000098.1 GCA_024408305.1 Bacilli bacterium
TGATGTTCTTCATTTACTTGTTTTATTAAACTATCTGAAGTACCTTTACTTTTATCTTTTTCTAAATCTTTAATTTCTTCACTATTAACAAAGTCATTACTATATTTATCTGCACTACTTGCTAAAAATTTATTAACTCTCTCACTAACATTTGATTCACTTGGTATCACTTTTCCTACATTAGCATCATTTTTTGTTTGATTAGGAAATTTTTTATTTTTAGTAATTAATGAATTATTTATATTTTGTTTTGTATCTCCTTTAATTTTTGACTCTTCTAAAGAAGCAGCATCAACAAATCCACCATATGATTTGTTGATATCAGGAACTGATAAAGAGACATTGATGCCCTTTAATTCATTTAAAGTGTCTCTAAATTTTCTATCGCCAGGCGGCATAGTATCTAAGATTGAACAATAGAATTCCTTAGGGAATCTTGCTTTCAAATACGCCATCTGACAGGTTAAAACTGCATATGAAACGGCATGAGATTTATTAAATCCATAGTTAGCAAATCTTTCGATTAAGTCGAATAATTTATTTGCTAAAGACTGATTCTTTCCATTGGTGATGCAACCATTGATGAACTTATCTTTTAAGCCTTTTAATTTTGCAGCGTCTTTCTTTGAAATTGCGCGTCTAAAGATGTCGGCCTCACCATATGAGAAACCTGCCACGCTTCTGACGATTTGCATGATTTGTTCCTGATAAACGATGATGCCGTAGGTATTTTTCAATATTGGTTCTAATTCTGGAGTTAGATATTCGATTCTCTCTAACCCATTCTTACGTCTAGCAAAAGATGGAATTGAATCCATTGGGCCTGGACGGAATAACGCTTCAATTGCGGCGACATCTTCGAAATTAGATGGCTTAACATCCGCGATCGTTCTCTTCATGCCAGGAGATTCCAACTGGAATAAGCCCATTGTCTTGTTCTTGTTGATAAGCTTAATTGCCTCTTCGTCCTCATAAGGCAATTTGTATGGATCTAATTTAATTCCTTCGTAATATTCTACGAGTTTGATGCAATTCTCAATGATTGAGAGATTTCTTAGACCTAAAAGGTCCATCTTTAAGAAACCTTGTTCTTCAAGATAATCTTTCTCCAAACACGCAACGTATCCGACTTCTCCGTTCAATGAAACAGGGAGGGTAGTGGATAACGGTTCGTTATTTAAGACTATACCTGCAGCGTGCAATCCTGCTTGTCTTGGTAAACCTTCGATTTTTGATGCAAGGGTTACCATTCTTAAATAGTACTTATCTGAATCGATTAAGTTCTTAAATTGAGGAGATTTTTTGTAATTATCTCTAAGGGTAGCCTTATCATCGACAATCGTTGAGATTATCAAATCAGACTCTAGCTATATCTCTAAGCGCTTCTTTTGCCCCGATGGTCTGAGTTGTTAAAACATGTCCCACTCTCTCAGAACCGTACCTTGCTTTCAAATATTTGACGACTTTGCCTCTATTGATATCAGAGAAGTCAACGTCGATATCAGGCATAGATTGTCTTTCCGGGTTTAGGAATCTCTCAAATAGAAGGTCAAACTTCATTGGGTCCGCTTCAACGATTCCTAAGCAATATGAGACTAATGAACCTGCACCAGATCCTCTTCCAGGGCCGACATAAACACCATTCTTCTTGGCGAAATTTACGTAATCTCCAACTATAAGGAAATAATCGTCATATCCCATTCTGTGGATAATCTCTAATTCGTAATTGATTCGATCAATATAATTATTCTCGTTCTCGTGACCGCGTTTCTTCAGCCCTTCAAACGTGATTTTTCTTAAGTATTCATCGCTAGGTAAATCTAATTCGTTTTCAAAATGGAGGAGGGTTCCTCTTTTTTGAATCAATTCAAATTTCTTACACGAGATCGCTACTTTGTAGCTATTTTCGATTTCCTCATCGGTGTAGAATGCTTTGACATCGTCTTCTTCGAAGAAATACGAATTACCAACGCTTGATGTTGATTCAAGGTATGACTTTTCTGATATTGCCTTAACGATTTCTAAAACAATCGCATCATCTTTCTTCTCGTATCGAATGTGAGGGAATGCAATTGGTAGATATGAATAAGCTTCCGCAAATTTTCTTCCCCAGTCTGCAATTTCCTTAGTCTCATCTCCATAAGGAATTCCGATAAGCGTTTTATCAAACGATTTTGTGTATTTATATAAAAGCGAGGCGAATTCTCTCTCGCTCTTATCTCTAATTGTGGAATATTCCAGAGGATAAACTGCGATTAATCCTTTTGAGTACTTTGATATGGTTTCTAAATCTAAAACACCATTGACGATTGAGAGGTTAACATTTAGAAGATTTCTATACCCTTCCTCGTTTTTAACAAACAATGTTAGAGTGCCAATCTCTGATTGAACATCCATTCCAATAACAGGTTTGATGCCTTCGTTTGTTGCCTGATGATAGAATGGAGCAACTCCTGATAAGCTCTCATTATCTGTTAGACCGCAATAAAAGTAGCCTCTTTTCTTAGATAATGAGGCGATTTTCTTTGTGGTTAAGCCGGATTGTAGGTAAGAAAATCCGCTATAAACATGAAGAGGAATGAAACTCATACTCATTAATTATAAAATAATAAGCAGAATTGTCATTCCCCAAATCTAACTAATTGTTAGATTGATGTTATTCAACAAATGTTAATTCTTCGATGTTAGGCGCGGTGACAACACTGTCCATTCTGAATGTCTCTTCAATCTTTTTATAGATTTCAGTGCCAGAGTCGTCGTCCTTTAATAATTGTTCATCGAACATCTGGAAGTGGCTTGAGAAGATACCCTGCACCCAGTCATAGACAACTTGGACAGTTCTATATGATCCATTTTCAGTGTTGGTCTTGCATTCATCTAAATAATAGATTTCAAGGTTGCTATCGTATTTGCCTCCGATGCTTCTTGTTTCTTCAACAACGTCCCATTCGATATTTGTTGATTGTCTTGCAACTTCATCGAATTCCTTCTGAACGTTATTAGGATCAAGATACTGCTCTCTTTTGATATCTGTTGCTCTATATAGATATGATTCAGCCGCTTCAAAGAATTCTTGCTCGTAATTATCGCCGAGCTTTTTCTCGATGAAATAAGTCATCTCGAGCATATTTGCCGTTGCAATATAATGACCATCATCTTTCTCGAGGATGAAAGAAGTGAGCATTGAGACTAAATGCTGCTTATTGTCATAATAGTCTTCAGTCATTAATTGGAACACACGCTCTTCGCCGTTATATGAGATTGTGGTGGTCTTATCATCGATGCGCGATGCTTCTTTATTAAATACATACCCTGCATCATAGACAACGGAGTTATTGACGTCTTCTTTTGTGTGGGTGAAAGAATCGCCGATCTTAATACCGAATTCCTCTGACTGCTGGATCGATTTGATATTTTCAACGTAAGAAGATAGCGTCTCTTCATTAAGAGATGAATATGCATACTTTGAGTGGCAACCCACTAAAGTAAGCGCAAGTAGTGGAACGAATAGTGTTTTCTTTTTCATAAATAACACCTCCTAATCAAATTATACCACTCCATATTTAAACATACAAAAAGGCCCAATTTCTTGAGCCTTAAATGTTTGTCAATTTATTACTTGTCAGCAAATAGCGCATCCAAGTCATTAATGAGCGGTTCCATCTCATCTAAAGACAAGATTCTTGCACCCGATGCATTGGCGTGGCCTCCGCCTCTCCATTTGAATGCAACCTTTGAAATATCTTCTTTTCTTGATCTAAGAGATACCCACCAGCAATTGTCTTTCGTGGATTCCGAGAATGAGCACCAAGCGTGAATTCCCTCAATGTTAGCGAAGAGGTTGACATTATCTTTTCCTCTTTCACTTGTGATATTGAGCTCAGATTGAACTGTTTCAGGCAAGTAGTAGTAGGCAACACCGTGTGGAGATACCTGGAAGTGGGATAAGACGTATGCTGTAACTTTCAAGTCATCAATCTTCTTCTCGAACATGCAGTTTGTAATGTCTGAGATGATAATACCCTTTTCCATTAAGGATTGCGCGCATGCGAAGGTGTGTATGCTTGTTGAACGGTACTTGAAGTTGCCTGTGTCTCCAACAATTCCAGAATAGAAGTACCATGCTGCCTGGTAAGAAATCTTCTTTCCTCTCCAGTTTGCACATAAGTCATAAACCATCTCTGAAGCAGATGCAGAATCTAAATCGACCACTTTAATATCGGTGATCTCTGCTCTACATGGATGATGGTCGATCTTGGCAATGGCAGCTGCCTTTGCGTATCTTGGATCAGCGATTCTATCGTGTTCACCAACATCGCATACAAGAGCGAGGAATGGTGTCTCAAACCATGATTCAGGAAGTGATTCCATTACAGGATAGACTCTTCCAGCAAAGCTGACATGGTTATCTCCAACATAATGGATTTCTTTATTTGGGAAATTATCCTTAAGGAAAGTAACGAGTCCCATCTGTGATCCATATGCATCAAAGTCCGGTTTGATGTGGCGGAAAACGCAGATCCTGTCGTATTTTTTAATTAATGAATAGATTTTCTTATACATCGCGCCATGGGCTTTTCCATAGTCGCGAATTGGCTTTGGTAAGGACATTATAATGTTCCTTCGATAGCCTTCTGGCAATCACGAGCGATCATGACTTCTTCATCGGTTGGGATGACGACGACTTTGATCTTTGATTCAGGTTTTGTGATGACAACTTCCTTGCCTCTTGCCTGGTTAGCTTCTTCGTCTAATACGACTCCAAGAGCCTCAGAGATTCTGTCGATGATTGCTTTTCTGAATACTGGAGCGTTTTCTCCAACGCCTGCTGATAAGACGATCAAGTCTGCTCCGCCGAGTCTTACGTAATACTGGCCGATATAATCAGCGATACGTCTACCGAATAAGTCGATAGCGAGCTTGGCTCTTTCGCTTCCTTTTAAAGCCGCATCTTCAACATCACGTGTATCGTTTGAGATTCCTGAAACACCTAAGAAGCCTGACTTCTTGTTCATGATGTCATAGATTTCGTGGACGTCTTTTCCTGTGCATGTGCAAAGATAATCGACGACTGATGGATCTAAATCACCAGTTCTTGTTCCCATCATGACGCCTCCAAGTGGAGTAAGTCCCATGGTTGTTGCAACGCACTTACCGTTTCTAACAGCAGTTAATGATGAACCTGAACCAACGTGGCAAACGATGATTCTTTCGTTTTCGACATCCTTGAGGTAGTGGTCCTTTGCGATATCTGCTAAGTAATTGTGTGATGTGCCGTGTGCACCGTATCTTCTACAAGCATACTGCTCTGTATATTCATAAGGAATTGGGAAGACATAATCCTCTGGTTCCATTGTCTGGTGATATGCAGTATCGAAAACTGCAATAGCAATAGCGTTTGGAAGTGCATCTTTGAATGCGTGGAAACCAGTTAAGTGAGCTGGAGCATGTAAAGGATCGAGTGGGATTAATTCAGCGACCTTTTCTTCGCAGTAGTCATCGAATAAAACTGATTTGCTGAAGTATTTACCGCCCTGAACAACACGGTGTCCAACAGCTTTGATTTCTTCGAAGTTTTCGATGATATTCATTTCGACTAAAGCCTTTAAGATAAGCTCTACGCCGACTGCGTGATCCATAATAGGAAGGATTTTTCTTGTTTCCTGTCCGTTGAATTTGATTCTAAAAATTCCGTCTTCATGTCCGATTTTCTCGACAACTCCAGAGCAGATGACCTTTTCTTCAGGCATCTCATAGAGTTTGTATTTGATTGAGCTTGAACCGGCATTGACAGCCATACATTTTGCCATAGTTATAGTACCTCTTTTCTAAGCGGTAATGATTTTACTCTTAAAAGAGCAAAATTAAAACGATAAGCGTCACGCCTATCGTTCTATTGATTAAAAAATCTTTGTCAATTTATTGATCTTGTTTTACGAATTTTTCAATGTAAATTCTAATGTATTCATCGCGAATTGTTTTAGCTTCCTCTCTGGTAACTAAACCCTCTGGATAGTAAT
>JAKSVD010000099.1 GCA_024408305.1 Bacilli bacterium
TTAAAACCCTGACAGACATCAAAAATGTCCCTCATTTTCAAGAAGCTTTGAATAGACTCCTTCCTAAGGACATCGTTGTAAAGTCTATTGAAAAGAAGGACGAGGGTTTTCATGCTAGACATTCCTCGGCAGGCAAAGTCTATGTGTATAAGTTCCACTATGGAAAACCTGGTGATAGAGATCCTTTTGCTCAGGATGAATATCAGTTGGAGTGGACTCGTTTCGACTTTGATCTATTCGAAGCCGCTATGAAATCCTATGAGGGAGTACACAATTTCCAGAACTTCACCGTCAAAAAAGAAGGCGTTGACGGGTTTATTAGGAACATCAAAGAAATTGATGTGCAAAGATTCGAAGGAAATCATGTTGTCGTAACTCTTTCTGGCAATGGCTTTATGACATATATGGTAAGAATGATGATCGGTATGGCCTTCAAGGTTGCATTTGGCAAACTTCCTCTCGAAACGATTGATGAGATGCTCAACAGCGAGGAACGAAAATTCTCATGTTTTAAAGCCCCGCCAGAAGGTTTAACTCTTAAGAAGGTAATTTATGAGTAGACACTTTGGATACACATATCACTCGCATACAAGGCGTTGTGGACATGCCAAGGGCACAGAAAAAGAGATGATAGAGACCGCAATCGCACATGGCTACAAGGTTTTCGGCATTTCAGACCATGTATTTTTACCTGGCATTTTTCAACCTAAGGTTAGGGGCGGATATGACGAGAATTACAAAGAATATATCGATAATCTTCGCGAATTGAAGGGAAAATACTCTAAAACAATTGAATTCTATCGCGGTTTTGAATGTGAAGATTACGGAGAATTATTTCTTCAATATTACTTAGATATGTTTAGAAACGACGATGTTGATTATCTTCTTCTTGGGCAGCATTGTTGCATGGGAGATAACGGCAAATTGTTTTGGTACGGCTTTATGGAAGACAAAGATGAAGCTGTTCGCTTATACACCAAACATCTAATAGAAGGAATGGAGTCAGGGCTCTACGCTTATGTTTGTCATCCTGATGTATTTACAAAATTTATAGAGCAGTGGGATGAGGTTTGTGAAGAATGCTCTAAGGCCATTATCGAAAAAGCAATTGAACTCGACATCCCGCTAGAGATAAACATGACTCCTTCGAGGACTGAAGTTAAGTTCGACGGAAATGGAAATCGAGTGTTTTCTTATCCAAACGACGATTTTTGGAGACTTGTTTCCCAATTGAAAGCGAAGTGCATAATTGGTATTGACGCTCATGCTCCAGAACACTTATATAATTCTGATTTCACTGCAATTCGCCAATTTATTAGGCGTCATCGACTAAAACCAATTAAGAGAATCGATATTGTTTCGTATAGGGAAAAACTATTCAAACGATATGGTTTAGATAAAAATCACTAACTAGGTTCTATCTCTAGTGATAGAATAACAACCGCTTAAAAAATAAGGAGCAGGAAATTATGGGAAGACATTTTGAAGTCAGAGCAGCCGCAATGGCCGCATCAGCAAAAGCAAAAAGTGCTGTTTACATGCGTGCATCAAAGGAAATCTATGCCGCAGCAAAGAAGGGCGTTCCTGATCCTGCCTCAAACCTCGCATTAAGAAGCGCTATCGAAAAATATCGTAAGTCATGTCCAAAGGACGTTATCGAGCGTGCTATTGAAAAGGCAAAAGGCGGAGACGCAATGGCCTATATCGATGGAAGCTACGAATTCTATGGTCCAGGCGGTTCATTCATCATCGTCGAAACTTTATCAGATAACGTTAACCGTGCATTAGTCGGTGTTAAGACAATCGTCACCAAGAAGGGCGGCAAGATGGGTTCTGTCGCTTACAACTTCGAAAGAGCTGGATTAATTGATTTCGCAGCAGAAGAATCAAAACTTGAAGAAATCCAGGAATCATTAATCATGGCAGACGTCGATTTCTCAGACGCTAGCTGGGAAGATGACATCATCGAAATCAAGACAGCACCAGAGAGCTTCGAAGCAGCAAAGGCAGCATTAAACGAACTCGGATATAGCGATTTCGAAAGAGCAGAAATCACATTAGTTCCAAATGATTGGGTCGATCTTGATGAATCAGATTGCCAGAAGATGAGAGATATGCTCGCAATGCTCGACGAAAACGAAGACGTCCAGAACGTTTATCACAACGTCGGCAACATCTAATCCAAAACTAGATAAAGAAAAAAGTAGGTACACATATGCGTGATACCTACTTTTCTTTTGCTTATTCTTCTTCGGAGTCAGCACCTGTTGGGTCGACGATTGAGTAGCCGATGTTGACTAGGTGGTCCGCAACACGCTCTAAATATGTTAGAAGTGATGTGTAATAAGGTGATAAGACAACTTTGCAAAGCCCATCTTTCATTCTGTCGTAATGAGCTGTGCTAAGCTCCTTCTTAAGCCTATCCGTTTTTTCTTCAAGCATGTGTAAGTTATGGAGTCTTGATGTGTCTTTTGCATCAAAGATTTCTGGGACGATAGACATCATTTCTTCAATGACATCAAACATTTGTTTGAATTCCTGAATTGCTTTATCGGAGAATTTGAGTTCATTTTCTTCCATTTCAAGAGACATATCATAGAAGTTATTAGCGTGGTCACCGATACGCTCAACGTCGTTAATAACGTGGAACCAGGAACCTACGCGTCTGCTTTCGTCTCCATCTAAAACTCCAGTAAGTTTGATAAGGAATGGTGTGATTTTTTCATTGATGTTATCGATTCTCTCTTCCGTTTCGACAATCAACGCATCGTTAGTCTTGTCCTGAGTTGTAATCCTGACATAACCTCTTTGGATATTAGCAAATGCCAAATCCATCATGCCCATGATTTCTTTCTTTGCCTGCATCTTAGCAATTGCAGGTTCACGGAGCATGTTATCGTCGATGAACTGAACTGCTCTATCTTTCTTGAGTGAGCTTGTATCTTTAACAATGATTTCGCCAAGTTTTGCAATGATTCCTGCTAATGGAAGGGCGATAAGTGTAACAACGACGTTATATGCGACGTTGCATACCGCCAAGGCTAAACCGGACTGGTTATTGAATAACCCAAGAAGGAATGAGTCACTGTTGCCTGCACCTCCTGTGAGTTCGACAACCGACCAGATTAGTGATGTGAATAGAAGTGCCATTACAATTCTTGCAATCATACAAGAAATGGACATTCTCTTTGAGTTTACGTTACCGCTGAGAGATGCGATGACTGTGATGACGCAAGCTCCAACTGTTGCACCGATAACGAGATAGATGCCTGATGTAAGAGTCAATGCTTCCTTTGCGACTAACATGATAACGATACCCGAAGTCGCAGATGATGACTGAACGATTGCAGTAAATACTGCACCGATTAAAACAAGAAGTAGTGGGAATGATACATTTGAGAATAAGTCAACGAAGAATGAATAAACTTGAGAGCCGCCGTCAAAGACGCCTGACATTGTCTCAAGGCCAAAGAAGAGAAGACCCAAACCGGAGAGAAGCGTTCCAAGGTTCTTGACCAATGGTTTTTTGAAGAAGGTCATGACAAGGCCGATGAATGCAAAACCAATCAAGAACGCTGATAGTTTGAATGATCCGGAGCCTCCGCTAAGAGTAGATAAAGACACGATCAAGCCTGTAGCGGATGTACCAACATACGCACCAAGCATAATGCATATACCCTGCAACAATGTCATGATTCCGGCATTTAAGAAGCCGATGACCATAACAGATGTTGCTGATGAAGATTGAATGATTGCCGTAACGGACACACCGATGCCATAACCAGCCAATCTATTATTTCCGATTTTTTTGAAAAGCCCTCTTAATCCTTTTCCTGCGACTTTCTTCATACCGCTGGACATCATATCCATGCCGACCATAAAGACCGTAAGTCCAACAAGTAGGAGAATTATATCTTTTGCTAATTCCATGATTTTTCGTTTCCTTTAAATCAATTTTACTAAATGTTTGCAAATATAGTAGAAAAACCGCTTACTTTATCCGATTTATTGCGTAAATAGTTAAGATTTAAAATCTTTGAATAAAAATCCTTTGACAATATACCTTAAGGTATGGATAATTCTTGTCGGCACTACTTTTGAAAGAAGCAAACCCCGGTAAAGTTTACATCTAACAAATGATAGTCACACTAGACTAGGAAGAAGGAAAAATTATGCAGCGTCAAACAACAATGGCAAAGCCAGCTGAAGTTAAGCGTGCTTGGTACATCGTCGATGCAACAGACATCGCACTTGGCCGTTTAGCATCAAACGTCGCTCAGATTCTCATGGGCAAGAATAAGCCAACTTATACTCCAAATGAGGATACAGGCGATTGCGTCGTCATCATCAATGCTTCAAATGTCAAATTAACAGGTGATGCAGAACACAAGAAAAATTATTACAACGTCTCTGGATACAACGGTGGATTAAGAACCCGTTCATCAGGCGTCATGAAGAGAGAATTCCCATGTGAGATGGTTGAAAGAGCTGTCTGGGGAATGCTTCCAAAAGGCCCTCTTGGCCGTCAGATGATCAAGAAGTTATTCGTCTATGCTGATGGTGCTCACAAGCACGAAGCACAGAAGCCAGTAGCTCTTGACCTCAAGAAATAAGGAGTAAAGGATCATGGCAGAATCAAAGTACTACGGCACAGGCCGCAGAAAATCATCAGTCGCTCGTGTTTACGTTTGCGCTGGCGAAGGCAAGATCACAGTTAATGGCAAGGACGTTTCCGAATACATGCCATATGCAACTCTTGTCCAGAACCTCAAGCAGCCTTTAGCTCTCACAGGTTCAGAAGGCAAGTATGATGTTGAGTGCTTCGCTAACGGCGGAGGATTCACAGGACAGGCTGAAGCTATCCGTTTAGGATTAGCTCGTGCTCTTCTTCTCGCTGGAGAAGATAGATCAGCGCTTAAGGTGGCAGGAATGCTCACACGTAACTCACGTGCTAGAGAGCGTAAGAAATACGGTCTCAAGGGTGCACGTCGCGCTCCACAGTTCTCAAAGCGTTAATTCGTTTCGAGTTCAAGCAAGAATACAAGCTCTGCAAATGCAGGGCTTTTTTCTTGTCGTGTGCGCGTATTTATATAAAGTTATGTTGACTATGTGTGCGCGCACATTCACAATGTAATACTCTCTAGGGGGATAACTATGAAAAAACGTATCATAACTCTCTTGCTTGCCTCTGGCTTGTTCGCTATTGCTAGTTGCGCAAACCCGCTCTCATCATCTTCAAGCGCAAACTATCATTCTAGACCGCAGAAAACAGAAGCAGAAACCTCTTCTACGATTTCGTCTGAGGCCTCTTCATCAAGCTCAAAGAACGAGACTCCATCATCTTCAAGCGCTAAACCAGCTTCGCAATCCAGTTCGTCTAAGCCATCTTCAAGCTCCAGCAGCGTATACGTTCCACCAACCCCTTCAGACGACTCCAAATGGAACATTAATCTATCTTTATCAGGACTAGATTTTAGAAATGCCTTAGGAGATTTAATCCAAGCAAAGAAAACTAAATCATGCTCATACAGTGCTTGCCTAGATATTGGTGCAAAAGCTGCTGCATATCCATCTGGCTCAAACAAATTCGTTCCTTTCTATCATACAACAGATACAACAACTACAACGGGAAGTTGTAATAGAGAACACACATGGCCAAATAGCCGCGGTTCAGGAACATCAGGCCCTGGTGCAGATCCATTTATTATCAGACCAACTCTTACAAGCGAAAATTCAAGCCGTAGCAATTATTTCTATGGCAGCGAAAAATCCAATGAATGGGACCCTGCCTCCTGTGGATTCGAAGCAGCTAGAGGAGAATCCGCACGCGTCATCTTATATGCCGCAACAGCATGGTATAAAAACGGATTCAGCCTTTCAAATAACCCTGGGGACGCAACATCTCTTAAGACCATGGGAACATTGAAATTCCTCATTCAATGGAATAAGAAATATGCTCCAACTGACATAGAAAAAGTAGTAATTTTTTTAAATAAATTATCTAATT